>NZ_JAXCIS010000201.1:0-11538 GCF_034044025.1 Pseudomonas sp. SED1 | reverse complement strand
AATCTGGCACTGATACACCGGCTTCGCGAGCAAGCCCGCTCCCACATTTTGATCCGCGTTAACCGGCCTTTTTCAGCGCCTCAATCAACTCATCCTTGCGCATGGTCGAACGCCCGGGAATGTCCTTGGCGCGCGCTTCCTTCAGCAAGCTTTCCTTGGTCTGCGTGCCCAGCGACATCCTGCTGTTTCGCGGATGCCCTTCACGACTGGCCGCAGCCCGTTTGGCCGACTCATGCCGGTCCTGAGACTTTTTCGCCGGCGCCTTGCGCTGGCCTGAACCACCAGCGTTTTCGCCGCCACCCGACTGCTTGTTGACGGTGGCCCAAGCCCGGGCCTCGGCCTCTTCTTTCGACAAGCCCTTGTGCTCATAACTCTCTTCGATATGAGCGGCCTTGCGCTTCTGTTCGGTGGTGTATTTGGCTTTGCTTCCACGAGGCATTTCGATACTCCTTCTGGCCTGGCCCTTCGCGAAGGGCCAGGCCAGACAAAGTGCGTTACTGGCCCGCTTCGCTTTCCAGCTTGCGAGCCGCTTCCACGCCGGATGCGGTGAGCTTGATCGGCAGGTTCAGCGCGTGTTCCCCGGCATCGTTGCAGGTCACATGGCCTTCCTTGATCCACCCGCGGTCCTGCAAGGTGGCCAAGGCGCTGGCCACCACTTTTTCACCTCGGTAGTTGTCCAGCACTTCCTTGCCCAGCCCGCTGGGATGAGCGTGGAGCAGACGGGTGAGGACTTCTTTTTCAAGGTTGTGATCGACGTTCATGCATACCTCTTCACTGGGAAATGGTTGGGTGTTCGTCTTTCTCGCGGGTTAAGGCGCTGGCTGTTTTGGTGCACCAGGGATGTTTGAGTCATCGCCTTTATTGATCGAAGGCGAAGTGGCGCCTGGGCCCATTTTGCCGTTAGGTACTGCACCGCTGTTGCGATTGGTGTCGTCACCCTGGGTGCGTGGGTCTTTGCTGTTGTCGATGATGGCGCCGCCATTGGTGTCCATGCCGGTGCCCATCGAGTCCTTCGACTCTTGGGTAGCGGGGTTGGGCGGGCTGCCGACAGGGTCGGTCGGGCCGGTGCTGGAACCTGTGGTGGCGGCAAAGCTGCTCAGCGAAACGGCAGACAGCAAACCGGTGAGGGCGAGGGCGGCAAATTTGGAAGTCGTCATGATGGTGTCTCCATATGATTAATGTCCTTACCTGATATTGGTCCGCCCCCGTTTGCGATTCGTGCCTCGATACCGACGAACGGTCTTACGTCGCTTGTAAGATTTTGTGTGACGCGATTCGGCGCCAGATCAACCGCGCCACTGTGATCAGCCAATTGAGCAAAGCCACGGCCAGCACGCTCATCAACAGGGTCGGCATGCCGTATTCGACGATGACCTTGCCCGCCAGCAGCGGGAAACCGAATACCCCGATAAAGTACGCCAGGCTGAACAACAGCAGCGCTTGTGAAGTGGTGCCGGCGGGCGCCTCGTTCGCAGCCAACCCATTGATCACCGAATACGTCAGGCCATAACCGACGCCCAAGGTGACAGCCGCCAGCAGGTAGCTGTAGTTGCCGCTGACCCTGAACCCGAACAGGAAAATCGACACCAGCATCAACCCCGACAACACACACGCCGCCCAATACGGATCACGCTTGACCACGATGCCGGCGATCAGCAGGCGGCTGGTAATCGCCGCACTCATGAAGCCCAGGAAGAACAGCGAATAGTCCAGCCCGTGCAGCGCCGCGTAGCTGGTCTGGAAACTCGACAGCCCACCAAACACGCAACCGCCGAGGCCGACCATGATGATCGCGAACACCGCTTTTGATGACAGCACCTGGCGCGTCGCCGACCAGGAAATCTTCGACGCCGGCGCAGAGTGCTGACTGAGGGCGCGACCCAGCCGCCAGAAAATCACCACGCCCGTAAGGCTCGCCAGCGCCGCGATATAAAACGCCGCCGTCAGCGAAAAATCCAGCGCACTTGCCGCCCGCCCCAACAGCGGCCCGGAGCCGATCCCGGTCATCATGCTGCCCGACAGCAGGGCGAAATATTTGGCCCGCTGCGCCGGTTCCACCAGCATCGCGACGATGATCGGCCCCAGCGTATAGAACACGCCCCAGCCCAACCCCAACGACAAGCCGAAGACCATTAGTCCCTCGCCAAATCCCGGCGTCAGCGCAAAGCCCAGGCACGCCACCACCAGCAATACGCCGAGCAGGGCGATGGACTTGGCGGCTCCCAGCAGGTCCGCCAGATGCCCGGAAACCAGCACCGCCACAAAGGTGCTGAGCATTGCCATGGAGATCACGCTGCCGGCGTCGTGTTCGTTGCCGCCACGCGAATGGATCAGCAGCGACAGCAAGAATGTCGAGCCATAGGACAGGGAAAGCAGGTAGCTGGCGAGGCAGAAAAGGGCGAACAGTTTTCCGCCAACCGCAGGTGAGGAGTGCATTGAAAGGCCTTGCGTCTGTTGGATTTATGCCCAACTTTTACCATGCACGGCGCGTGGGATTGTTCTGTGGTTCGCGGTTCTTGCGTTAGCCCACAGCGGAGTATGGCGTGCCGATTTCTTCGATGAACAGGTCCATGAAACCCTTCAACCGCTCATGGCGCGCCAGGGCCATGCGTTGCCCCGTCGGCGTCTGAAATCCGCCCGCCAGATGCAGCAGCTTGGTCTGGAAATGGTCGAGGCAGAAGCGCTTGTCGTCGTACTCGCGGTGCTTTGCCGTTGGGTCCGCCGGGTCATACAGCCCGCTGCCCATACGCCCGGCGATGTAAAACGTGCGGGCCACGCCGATCATGCCCAGGGAATCCAAACGGTCGGCATCCTGCATAATCTTCGCTTCAAGCGTCACTGGAGTAAGGCCCGCCGAAAAGCTGTGGGTCTCGATGGCATGCGTCACCGCAGCAATCGTTGCGGGCGGCCAGCCCAGCCCCTGCAAAATCTCCCCGGCTTTGTCCGCCGCCAGCTTCGACGCCTTGGACCGCAACGGTGAATTCTTCTCCACTGCCACGCAGTCATGCAGCAACACGGCTGCCAGCAGCACCTCAAGCTCGCCACCTTCCTCAGCCTGGATCGAGCGCACGTTGTGCCACACCCGCTGCAAATGGGACAGGTCGTGGGCACCGTCTTCCGAAGGCTCAAGGGCGTGAGGCAATAAAGTCGCGGCGAGGTCGGTCAGTGGCGTGAAGGGCATGGGGATTCTCAAAGGTCGACGGCCTGCAGGTTAGCCGCGAATCAAATTGCACTGCAATCGGTCATTAAAGCGCCTTAGTATGTGTGCTTTATTTCCCTGACAAGGCCAGTCCATGACCATCGAGATTCGCTCCGCCGTGCCCAGCGATGCTGCGCAAATTCTGGCCTTCATCACCGAGCTTGCCGACTACGAAAAAGCCCGCCACGAAGTGATCGCCAGCGTGGTGGACATCGAGCGCAGCCTGTTCAGCGAAGGCGCCACCGCCCACGGCCTGATCTGCCTGCGGGACGGTTTGCCGATCGGCTTTGCGGTGTTCTTTTTCAGCTACTCCACCTGGCTCGGCAGCAACTGCCTGTACCTCGAAGACCTGTACATCAACCCCGAGCAACGCGGCGGCGGGGCGGGCAAGAAGTTGCTGCGCCACCTCGCGAAAATCGCCTGCGACAATGGCTGTGGGCGTTTCGAGTGGAGCGTGCTGGACTGGAATGAGCCGGCCATTGCGTTCTACAAATCCATCGGCGCCCAGCCACAGGAAGAGTGGGTGCGCTACCGCATGGAGGGCGATGCCTTGAGGGATTTCGCCCAGGGTTGAAGGCCTATAAAGAGCCGGCTATCACAGCCGGTTTTTTTATACATTTGTTCACTATATGGGATGATAATTTATATATTGAGATGTTTTGGTTTCTGGGTTTATAGTCTTGCGCATCAGCACTCACTACCAAAAACAAAACAGGTGAAGCGATGCAGGCACAACCGTTGTCGTTACCTCCGGTGCCCGAGCCGACTTACGGCGAGCGACTGAAGAACAAAGTCGTGGTCATTACCGGTGCCGCCCAAGGCATTGGCGAGGCAATCGTCGCTTGCTTCCAGGCTCAGCAGGCGCGCCTGGTAATCGGTGATATCCAGGGCGAGAAGGTCGAGAAGGTCGCCGCTCACTGGCGCGAACGCGGCGCCGAGATTTACGCACAACCCGTCGACATCACTTCCAAGGACCAATGGCGCTCCCTGGTGGACGTGGCCATCGAACGCTTTGGCCGAGTCGATGTGCTGGTCAACTGCGCCGGCGTCAACGTGTTCCGCGACCCGCTGGAAATGAGCGACGAAGACTGGCGCCGTTGTTTCGCCATCGACCTCGACGGCGCCTGGTACGGCTGCCGCACCGTGTTGCCGCACATGATCGAGCAGGGCATCGGCAACATCATCAACATCGCCTCCACCCATTCCAGCCACATCATTCCCGGTTGCTTCCCGTACCCGGTGGCCAAGCACGGCCTGCTGGGGCTGACCCGCGCACTGGGCATCGAATACGCGCCCAAGGGCATCCGCGTAAATGCCATCGCGCCGGGCTATATCGAAACCCAACTCAACGTCGATTACTGGAACGGCTTTGCCGACCCGCACGCCGAGCGCCAGCGTGCCTTCGACCTGCACCCGCCCAAGCGCATCGGCCAGCCGATTGAAGTGGCGATGACGGCACTGTTTCTTGCGACCGATGAGGCGCCCTTTATCAATGCCACCTGCCTGATGATCGATGGCGGGCGGTCGGTGATGTACCACGATTAACAGGTTTCCAAATAACAAGAAGAGGTGGTTCATGCTCAAGAAGACACTAGGCACCCTTGCACTCACGATGGCACTCAGCGGCCTGGCCTCTGCCGAAGAAGTCAAGATCGGCTTCCTGGTCAAGCAGGCGGAAGAGCCTTGGTTCCAGACCGAATGGGCCTTCGCTGAAAAAGCCGGCAAGGACCATGGTTTCACCGTGATCAAGATCGCCGTGCCCGACGGCGAGAAAACTCTTTCCGCCATCGACACCCTCGCTGCCAACGGCGCCAAGGGCTTCGTCATCTGCCCGCCGGACGTGTCCCTCGGCCCGGCGATCATGGCGAAGGCCAAGCTGAATAACCTGAAAGTGCTGGCGGTGGACGACCGCTTCGTCGACGCCAAGGGCAAGCCCATGGAAGACGTGCCTTACGTCGGCCTGGACGCCTACAAGATCGGCCAGAAACAAGGCGAAGCCATGGCCACCGAAGCCAAGCATCGCAACTGGGACTGGAAGGACACCTACGCCGTCATCAATACGTTTGACGAGCTCGAGACCGGCAAGAAACGCACCGACGGTTCGGTAGAAGGCCTCAAGGCTGCCGGCCTGCCGGTTGACCATATCCTGTTCACCGCGCAGAAAACCCTCGACGTGCCGGGCGCCATGGACTCCACCAACTCGGCCCTGGTGAAACTGCCCAGCGGCGCGAAAAACCTGCTGATTGGCGGCATGAACGACAGCACCGTACTGGGCGGCGTACGCGCCACCGAAAGCGCCGGCTTCAAGGCGCTGAATGTCATCGGCGTGGGCATCAACGGCACCGACGCCATCGAAGAGCTGAAAAAATCCGACACCGGTTTCTACGGTTCGATGCTGCTCAGCCCCGATGCGTCCGGCTATAAAACCGCTACCGCGATGTTCGAGTGGGTGACCAAAGGCACCGAGCCGGCCAAGTTCACCGCACTGGATAACGTGACCCTGATCACCCGCGCCAACTTCAAGGAAGAGTTGAGCAAGATCGGTCTGTGGAAATGAACAGCGCTGCAGCAGAAAGCCTGCGCTTCAACGGCATCGGCAAAGAGTTTCCCGGGGTGAAAGCCTTGGCGCAGATCAGCTTTGAAGCGCGGCCCCATTCGGTGCATGCGCTGATGGGCGAGAACGGCGCGGGCAAGTCGACCTTGCTGAAAATCCTCGGCGGTTTTTATCCGCCCAACAGCGGCAGTTTGCAGTTGGGCGAACGCAGTGTGAGTTTCAAATCGGCGGCAGACAGCATCGCCAGCGGCATCGCGGTGATTCACCAGGAGCTGCAACTGGTGCCGGAAATGACCGTCGCCGAGAACCTGCTGCTGGGGCATATGCCGTCGCGCTTTGGCGTGGTCAATCGCGGCGCGATGGTGCGCAAGGCGCGGGAATTGCTCAAAGGTCTGGCGGATGAAATCGATCCGAACATGCGTCTGGGCAGCCTGTCCCTCGGGCAGCGGCAACTGGTGGAAATCGCCAAGGCCATGTCACGCAATGCCCATGTGATTGCGTTCGATGAGCCCACCAGCAGCCTCTCGGCCCGCGAGATCGAGCGGCTGATGGTGATCATCGCCCGGCTGCGGGATGAAGGCCGGGTGATCCTCTACGTGTCGCACCGCATGGAAGAAGTGTTCCGGATTTGCGATGCGGTGACGGTGTTCAAGGACGGGCGCTTCGTGCGCACCTTCGAGGACATGGCGCAGTTGAACGTCGACCAGTTGGTCAACTGCATGGTCGGGCGCGATATCCAGGACATCTACAATTACCGACCGCGCGAGCACTCCGGTGAAGCGTTGCGAGTCGAAGGTCTGCTCGGGCCAGGCTTGCAGGAACCGGTGAGTCTGCAGGTGAACAAGGGCGAGATTCTTGGGCTGTTTGGCCTGGTCGGGGCAGGGCGCACCGAGCTGTTGCGCCTGCTGGCCGGGCTGTCGCGCAGTACCCAGGGTGCCTTGGTGTTGCATGGCCAGGCGCAGACGTTCAAGACGCCACGGGATGCGATTGCGGCGGGTGTATTGCTCTGCCCCGAGGACCGCAAGAAGGAAGGCATCGTGCCCCGCGCCAGTGTCGCGGAGAACATCAATATCAGTGCGCGCCGTGACCATGCGCGCTTCGGTTGGCTGATCCAGGGCGGTTGGGAACGCGCCAACGCCCAGCGGCAGATCAGCGCGCTGAACGTGCGCACGCCGTCTGCCGACCAACCGATTTTGTTCCTGTCGGGCGGCAATCAACAGAAGGCGATTCTCGGTCGCTGGCTGTCGATGCCGATGAAAGTCTTGCTGCTGGACGAGCCGACGCGCGGCATCGATATCGGTGCCAAGTCGGAGATCTACCAGATCATCCATAACCTGGCGGCCAGTGGCATTGCGGTGATTGTGGTGTCCAGCGACCTGATGGAAGTGATGGGCATCTCCGACCGCATCCTGGTGATGAGCGAAGGCGCCCTGACCGGCGAATTGACCCGCGATCAAGCGGACGAAGCACGGCTGCTGCAACTGGCTCTTCCGCGTACGCGGGACTGAAGAATACGAGGGGTAGGTATGTCACAGGTAAAAACCGCAAGAAGCTTCTGGCCGGGGTTCAACCAGCGCAAGTTTCTCGATGATTGGGTCATGTTGCTGGCGGCCTTGAGCATCTTTGTGCTCAGCGCCATTTTCATCGACAACTTCCTCTCGCCGCTGAACATGCGCGGCCTGGGGCTGGCGATTTCCACCGTGGGCATTGCAGCCTGCACCATGCTGTTCTGCCTGGCGTCGGGGCACTTCGACTTGTCGGTGGGCTCGGTGATCGCCTGTTCGGGCGTGGTGGCGGGGATCGTGATTCGCGACACCGACAGCGTGTTCTTCGGCGTGTCGGCCGCGTTGGCCATGGGGCTGGTGGTGGGGCTGATCAACGGCATCGTGATCGCCAAGCTGCGGATCAACGCGTTGATTGCCACGCTGGCGACGATGCAGATCGTGCGTGGGCTGGCGTATATCTTTTCCAACGGCAAGGCGGTTGGCGTGATGGACGAAAACTTCTTCGTCTTTGGTAACGGCCAGCTGTTTGGCGTGCCGGTGCCGATCATCATCACCGTGCTGTGCTTTGTGTTTTTTGGCTGGCTGCTGAACTACACCACCTACGGGCGCAACACCATGGCCATCGGTGGCAACCAGGAAGCGGCGTTGCTGGCCGGGGTAAATGTCGACCGTACCAAGATCATCATCTTTGCCGTGCACGGGGTGATCGGTGCGTTGGCCGGGGTGATCCTGGCGTCGCGGATGACCTCGGGGCAACCGATGATTGGCCAGGGGTTTGAGCTGACGGTGATCTCGGCGTGCGTGCTGGGCGGGGTGTCGTTGAGCGGCGGGATCGGGATGATCCGGCATGTAATTGCCGGGGTGTTGATTTTGGCGATCATCGAGAACGCGATGAACCTGAAGAACATCGACACCTTCTACCAATACGTGATTCGCGGCTCGATCCTGTTGCTGGCGGTCATTATCGACAGGATGAAGCAACGATAAAAAGGGCGCCACAAGACCAATGTGGGAGCGGGCTTGTTGTGGCGAGGGGGCTTGTCCCCCGTTGGGCTGCGAAGCGGCCCCAAAGCCAGGCAACTCTGATCTGTCTGGAAAAATCGGGTAACTCTCTTGGGGCCGCTGCGCAGCCCAACGGGGGACAAGCCCCCTCGCCACAGAGCTCCCTCGCCACAACAGTCGTGACCGCCCATAATGCTCGCCGTTTTCGTACTTCCCAATAGGCCCGATATGCAGGAAAACGCCCACACTCCCGTCAAAGACGCCGCCCCCACCGGCACTCAAACCCTGCTCCGTGGCCTGGGCGTGGTGCAGGCGGTGGCGGCTGGCGCGCGGGATCTCAAGGAGATTGCCAAGCGCATCGGCACCACCCGCAGCACCACTCACCGCCTGGCCAGTTGCCTGGTGGAAGAGCGCTACCTGCGCGTGGTGCCGCAAGTCGGCTACCTGCTGGGGCCCAAGTTGATCGAGTTGGGTTTTCAGGCGCGCGAGGAATTACCGCTGGTGAGCCTGGCGGTTCCTTACCTGGACGAGTTGTCGGCGCTGACCGGCGACACCATCCACCTGGCGATCCGCGAATACGACGACGTGCTGTACCTGCACAAGAACCCTGGCCGCAATGGCCCGGAAATGCGCTCGCGCGTAGGCCATCGCATGCCGCTGGCGCGTACCGGGATCGGCAAGGCGTTGTTGCTGGATGACACGGTGGAAGAGTGGCAGCGCCTGTATCAGGTCAGCTTGCCAACAGGCGGGAAAAACTTGCAGTGGCCGCAGCACCCCGAGCAATCCTGGGCGCAGTTTGAACAGCGCATGCAGGAATACGTGGCGGGCGGTTATGCGTTTGATCTGGAAGACAACGAACCGTCGATCCGTTGTGTCGCGGCACCGGTGCGCGATGCCAGCCGGCGAATCGTCGCCGGCATCAGCATCGCCAGTACCGTGCCCTACATGCCGCTGGAGAAAATGGCCGAGCTGATCCCTGTGATCAAACAGGTCGCAGCGCGGCTGTCAGCGGAGTTGGGCGCGAAGGCCTGATCTTCCCGTAGCAGCTGTCGAGCCCCAGCGAGGCTGCGTCTGCGGTGTATCAGGTACACCGCGAACGCAGCCTCGCCAAGGCTCGACAGCTGCTACGGGGGGCAATCTGTCAGGCCTTCAGGGTCGCCATGTCGATCACGAAGCGGTACTTCACATCCCCGGCAATCATGCGGGTGTAGGCTTCGTTGATGTGGCGGATGTCGAGCATTTCGATGTCGCAGGTGATGCCGTGCTCGGCACAGAAATCCAGGACTTCCTGGGTTTCGGCAATCCCACCGATCAACGAACCGGCGAGCACCTTGCGGCCCATCACCAGCTTGGCGGCATTGACGGGCGGGTCGACCGGCTCGATCAAACCTACCAGGATGTGCACGCCGTCAAAGCGCAGCACATCGAGGTAGGGGTTCAAGTCGTGCTGCACCGGAATGGTGTCCAGCAGGAAGTCGAAATGCCCGGCAGCGGCTTTCATCTGCGCTTCGTCGGTGGACACGATCACGTGATCGGCGCCCTGGCGACGGCCTTCTTCAGCCTTGCTCGCGGAGCGGGTGAACAACGTCACTTCGGCGCCCATGGCCTTGGCGAACTTGATGCCCATATGGCCCAAACCGCCCATGCCCAGAACCCCAACCTTGTCGCCAGCCTTCACGCCATAGTGCTTGAGCGGCGAGTAGGTGGTGATACCGGCGCAGAGGATCGGCGCGGCGCTGGCCAGGTCGAGCTTGGCCGGGATCTTCACCACGAAGTGCTCGCTGACCACGATGCTGTCGGAGTAGCCGCCCATGGTGTTGCTGCCATCGACCCGGTCCGGGGTGGCGTAGGTCATGGTCGGGCCTTCGAGGCAGTATTGCTCGAGGTCGGCGTGGCAGGCGTCGCAGTGACGGCAGGAGTCGACCATGCAGCCAACACCCACCAGGTCGCCGACTTTGTGCGCGGTGACGCTGGCGCCGACGGCGGTGACTTTACCGACGATCTCGTGGCCCGGCATCAGCGGGTACACGGCAATGCCCCATTCGTTGCGGGCCTGGTGGATGTCGGAGTGGCAAACGCCGCAGTAGAGGATTTCGATCGCCACGTCATCGGCGCGCGGGCTACGGCGTTCGAAGGACATGGGGGCGAGGGGAGTGGTGGCCGATTGAGCGGCGTAACCGATGGCGGTGTACATGGAGAAACCTCGCAGGTGCAGTAACAGGTGAGGTGGCGCATTCTCCTCGCCGTGCCTTGGGGCGGCCATGGCGATTGCTCCGAGTCTCATGCCTATTCGTCCGGGAGTGCCCCTGGATTGGATCACTGTGGCGCCAGACCTGCGATGATGGTGTCATCCCCTTTTTCGCGAAGTTTTTGCCATGTTGTTGACCCGCCATGTCGACGCCAATGCCGCGTTGGTTTCCCTGATCGAACCGCTGACACCCCGTGATGGTTTCTCGCCCACGAACTTGCCCGGCGTGCAGGTATTACGCGCCAGTTGTGATGTGGCGCGGGGCCCACAGATTTATGAGCCGAGCCTGATGATCGTCGCCCAGGGCAGCAAGGTCGCGTATTTGGGCCCGCGAACCCTGGAGTATGGCGCCGGGCATTACCTGATCCAGGCGATGCCGGTGCCGTTCGAATGCGAGACCTTTGCCATGCCGAATGCGCCGCTGTTGGGTGTGACGGTGGGCATTGACCGGGTGGTGCTGGGTGAGTTGGTGATGGCGATGGGCATCCAGTCCGGGCCACCGCCAGCGGCGCAGACGTTGGAGTCGATGAGCTCGGTTGTGCTGGATGACGCCATGCGCGGCTGTGTCGAACGGCTGTTGCAGTGCCTGCACGATCCGCTGGAGAGCCGGATCATGGGCCCGGCGCGGGTGCGGGAATTATTGTTCACCGCGTTGCGCGGGCCACAGGCGGATGTGTTGCGGGCGCTGGTGGAGCAGCAAGGGCAGTTTTCCCGGGTGGCGACCTCGTTGAACCACCTGCATGCCCATTACGCCGAGCCGCTGAACATCGAGACCTTGGCGGGTTATGCGCACATGAGTGCGTCGACGTTCCACGAACACTTCAAGCGTTGCACGCTGTTGTCGCCGGTGCAGTACCTCAAGCGTCTGCGGCTGCTCAAGGCCCAGCAGTTGCTGTTGGTTGAGGGGATGGGCGTGGCGCAGGCGGCCCACAGTGTGGGGTATCAGAGTACGTCGCAGTTCAGCCGGGAGTACAAGCGCTACTTCGAGCGCAGCCCCGGGGATGAGCGAGCGGCATAACTCTCCCAGGCA
>NZ_JAXCIS010000200.1:0-60269 GCF_034044025.1 Pseudomonas sp. SED1 | reverse complement strand
GGTTCAGTGGTGAGTTCAGGTGCTAAACAACCCACCCATCACCTTCAGGCGCTTTTTGTACACCCGCCGCGCCTCCAGCGCCTCCTCCAGCGTCACCGCCACAAACCCCGCGCGCTGGTTCGGTTGCATCTGCCCGATCAGATCCAGGTCGGCACTGATCACCGTGCCAATCATCGCGTAACCTCCACCCGACACCGCATCCCGATGCAGCACGATCGGCTCCAGCCCGGCCGGCACCTGGATCGAGCCGATGGGGTAGCAACTGTCGACGATGTTCGACGGATCAGACCCGGCGCCAAACGGCTGCTCCCGTGGCTGAAAGCTCAACGCGCTACCGCCCTTGAAGCGATAGCCGATGCG
The DNA here is from genome assembly GCF_034044025.1 of Pseudomonas sp. SED1. NCBI lineage: Bacteria > Pseudomonadati > Pseudomonadota > Gammaproteobacteria > Pseudomonadales > Pseudomonadaceae > Pseudomonas > Pseudomonas sp. SED1. Next base: position 59,909 of record NZ_JAXCIS010000200.1, on the reverse strand, counting down.
ATCAGCCTCCGAACCGACCGTCCAGGGCTCAGCAAAAAAGCTGATTTTGGCGCCGGGCGTCAGTCGCTCGTAATACAGCCCCGGCACCACCCGCAGCGTCACGTCTCCGCCCACCGATTGGCGCAACGCCATGGGCAAACTATTCCCCGACCGGCCTTTGCCGCTGGCCTCGCCCACAGGCAATTCATCACCCTCCACCAGCCGCCGCCCGTGAAACCCGCCCAACGCACCCAAGGTGTAAGTGGACCGGCTGCCCAATACCAGCGGCACGTCGATACCACCGGCCACCGCGAGGTAAGTCCGTGCGCCGGCCTTGGGAAATTCAAAGCGCAGCACCTGCCCGGCACGCACTTCAAACGCGGTGTCCTGATGCACCACCACACCGTCCAGGCGCGGTGACATCAGCGCACCGCACAGCGCCACCAAAGCATCTTGCTGAAACTCCAGTTCCGGCCCGATCAGCGTGCATTCCAGCCCGGCAGCACCATTGGGGTTGCCCACCAGGTGGTTGGCCGCGCTCAACGCGTATTGGTCCAGCGCGCCGGACGGCGGGATGCCGAGGTGGTAATAACCTTCGCGGCCAAGGTCCTGCACGGAGGTGGCGAGGCCGGGTTTGAGTACCTTGATCATGCCAGCGCCTCCTGCAGGGTTTTCGGGTAACCGATGGGATCGGCAAGAAAGGCGTCGAGGGAAAATTCCACCGGGCGGATGCGCAGGTCGAAACGCCCCGCCTCCACTTCAGCCACCGCTAGGTCATAGGCCTCACGGTCCATGGGTTTGAACTGCACGATGTCGCCAGGACGGAAGAACACCATGTGTTCCTTGAGGTAAGCCAGTTGCTGTTGCGGGTCGTAGATCGGTGCCGGGGTGACGCCGAACATCTGGTAGCCGCCGGCGCCGCGTACCGAATAGATACAGCCAAAGCAGCCGCCGTGGCCGAGGGTCAATTTCGGCGTGTCGGTGCGTGGACGCAAATACTTGGGCACCTGCAACTGCCGCTCGCGCTCGACCATCTGGAACATGAACGGCAAGCCCGCCACAAACCCCACCATCGAGACAAACCATGGCGCACCGCTATGGGCCGCGATAAACGCCTCGACATCCGCCAGGCCGTTGATCCGCGCGGCGTATTCCAGGTCGGTGCCGGTCGGGTCTTGATGACGGTCGCGAAAACGCATCAGGGTTTCATGGGTCCAGGGGTCGTTGTACAGAACCGGGATTTCGATGATGCGAGTATGCAAGGTGCGTTCGGCCACGGCTTGGGCTTCGGCGCTTTGCACCGCGTCCAGCAGCAGGTGGGGCGCGATGCGGTCCGGGTCGAAGCGAATCTGGAACGAGGCATTCGCCAGGCAGACGTCCAGCACACCGTCCAGGGCCAGGCGTTCCACCGCGCGGGTGACGGCCATGCCCTTGAAGAAAGCCTCCAGGGACATGCTCTCGCTGACCTCGGCAAACAGGTGTTCATCACCGCCAAAGCTGTAGCGGATCGGGGAAGATTCGGCCATGTCTGTTCCTCTTGGAATCATTGTAGAAAGGCAGGCAAAAATTCATGAGTGTTGGCAGAGGTAGTCATTGTGGCGAGGGGGCTTGTCCCCCGTTGGGCTGCGTAGCAGCCCCAAAACCTGACCTTGAATGCTGCCTGGGGAAACTCCGTGAGCTTATAGGGGCTGCTGCGCAGCCCAACGCGGGGCAAGCCCGCTCGCCACAACAATCCCCGCCTGGTCCAGCGCTTCACGGGTGGCCTCCACCAGCTCAAGGGCACCGGGGGTGTCGCTGTGCAGGCAGATGGAATCGAATTCGATAAACAGGTCTTCGCCTTCGACGGTACGTACCAACCCAGTCTGGCAGGCACGCAGGACACGCGCCGCAACCGTTGCCGGATCCAGCGCCCGCACATTGCGGGTAAACACGATGGAGCCGGTGAGATCGTACTCACGGTCGGCATAAAACTCCCGCACCACCGGCTGGCCCAGTTCCTTGGCAATCCGCCAGAGCACCGAGTTGGGCATGCAGTACAGCAACAGTGTGGGTTCCAGGCGTTGCAGGTTTTCCACCAGCAATCGCGCCGCTTCTTCGTCCCGCGCCAGGTGCATGTACAACGCGCCGTGGGGCTTGATGTGTTGCAGCGTCAGGCCTTGAACCCGGGCGATTTCCCGCAGGGCGCCGAGTTGATAGAGCATGTCGTCCACCAACTCCTGTGCCGGGGCGTTGATATGGCGCCGGCCGAAACCCACCAGGTCACGAAAGCCCGGGTGCGCGCCAATTGCCACACCCAGCTGCTTGGCGCGCTCGACGGTACGGCGCATGGTGCCCGGGTCGCCGGCATGAAAGCCGGTGGCGATGTTGGCCGAGCTGATGTAGGCCATCAGTTCACTGTCGACGCCATCGCCGATGGTCCAGGGACCGAAGCCTTCGCCCATGTCCGAATTGAAATCCACTGCCTGCATCGGGGTCGCTCCGTTGAAGTTCATGCCATGGAAATTAGGCTGCCGCTTGACCCCTTGGGAAGATCTATTATCAGATGGGTCATCTTCTGAAAATCAGATACCTGATACTGATCGTTCCCACGCTCCGTGTGGGAATGCCACCCTGGACGCTCTGCGTCCGCTTTTAAAATCGTGACGCGGAGCGTCACAGGATGCGTTCCCCACGCAGAGCGTGGGAACGAGCGGAGAAACCAATGTCCCTGACCCTGCGCCAAATCCGCTACTTCGTCGCCACCGCCGAAATCGGCCAGATCTCCCAGGCGGCGATTCACCTCAACATCTCCCAATCCGCAGTGACCACCGCGATCAAGGAGCTGGAGGCGATGCTCGGCGCGCAGCTATTCGTGCGCTCGGCCCAGGGCATGAGCCTGACCGACGCCGGGCGGCATTTTCTCAACCGCGCCTACGTGATTGTGCGCAGCGTCGATGACGCCCTGAACAGCCCGTTGCCGGACTACCGCGCCAGCGGCGTACTCCGGGTGGCCGCCAGCTACACCGTGCTCGGTTACTTCCTGCCGCACCATTTGCAACGCATGGAACACTGGCACCCGGACGTGACCATCGAGGTCTTCGAACAGGAACGCCAGGCCATCGAACATGGCCTGCTCAACGGCCAGTTCGACATGGCCGTGGTGCTCACCGCCAACCTCACCCACCCGGATATCGTCTCGGAAATCCTCTTCAACTCCGAACGCCGCCTGTGGCTGCCCAGTCATCACCCGTTGTGCGAACGCCCGGCCGTGAGCCTCGCGGACGTGGCCAGGGAACCGTACATTTTCCTCACCGTCGACGAAGCCGAACAAAGCGCGATGCGCTACTGGGAACAGGCCGGGCAAACGCCCAAGGTGCGGCTGCGCACCAGTTCAGTGGAGGCGGTACGCAGCATGGTTGCCAATGGCAGCGGCGTGGCGATTCTGTCGGACCTGGTGCATCGCCCGTGGTCACTGGAAGGCAAGCGCATCGAAACCGTGAGCGTCACCGACAAGGTCACGCCCATGAGTGTCGGCCTGGCCTGGCACCGCGAGCGCGACTTCACCCCGGCGATGCAGGCGTTTCGGGATTACTTCCACGATGCATTCCTGGCGCCGCAGCAGTTGTCGGCCCGGCGTTAAAGCCGGGATTGCAGGATCGCCGCCAGCCAATCCATGAACACCCGCACCCGCAGCGGCAAATGCCGTTGGCCGGCGTACAGCAGGGACACGTCCAGCGCGGGTGCCGGATAGTCCGGCAGCACCGCCACCAACTCGCCGCTGGCCAATAGATCGACAATGCCCAGGACCGGCACCTGAGTCAGGCCGAACCCGCCGATGCACGCTGCCCGATACGCATCCGTGCTGTTAACGGTAACCCGCCCGGCCATGGGAACCCGGTGCACCTTGTTGCCCTGTACGTATTCAAACCCGGGCGAACGCGAGCCCAGCGGGCGTACGTAATGCACCAGTTGATGGTGGGCCAAATCGTCGAGTGTCTTGGGTATGCCGTGACGTTGCAGGTAAGTCGCGCTGGCGCAATTGATCATCGTCATGCTGCCCAGCAACCGCGCCACTACCGACTGGTCCGGCTGCGCGCCAATCCGCAATACGCAGTCGAAACCTTCGGCCAGCAGGTCGACCTGACGGTCAGTGCTGCTGATTTCCAGCTCGATCAGCGGGTGCAGGTCCATGAATTCCGGCAGGCGCGGCAGGATCAGTTCCCGGGCCATGACGTTGGGCATGTCCACGCGAATCCGCCCCGCCAGTTGCGCCTCATCCTGGCGAAACAAGCCTTCCAGCTCCTCCATGTGCGACAGCAGATCCTTGCTGCGTTCGTACAGCACGCGGCCATCCTGTGTCGCCTGAACCTTGCGCGTGGTGCGCTGCAACAGGCGCGCACCGAGCAACTCTTCCAGGGCCTGCACATGCTCGGACACGGTCGAGCGCGGCAGGCCCAGGCTCTCGCCCGCCTGGGTGAAACTCGACAGTTCGGTGACGCGCACGAAGGTGCGCAACAACTCAAGTTTGTTCATGGGATTGTTCGCCTTATCCGGCCAGTGATTCCGGTATCGCTCTGTTTATCACGTTATGGCCGGACAAATACACTCTGTCTCACGAACAATCACCCGCTCCGAGGACTCCACCATGACCCGTAAAATCGCACTGATCACCGGCGCCAGCCGTGGCCTGGGCAAAAGCGCCGCGCTGCACCTGGCAGCGCAAGGCGTCGACATCATCGGCACGTACCACAGCGCGGCGGACGAAGCCCAGGCCGTGGTCGCCCAAGTCGAAGCGCTGGGCGGCAAAGCGGCGATGCTGCAACTGGACGTCAGCCAGAGCTCCACCTTCGATGCATTCACCGCCCAGGTTGGCTCGGTGTTGAAAGAAGTGTTCGGCCAGGCGCACTTCAACTTCCTGATCAACAACGCCGGGATTGGCGCCCACGCCAGCTTTGCCGAAACCACCGAAGCGCAGTTTGACCAACTGGTGGCGATCCACTTCAAGGGCCCGTTTTTCCTGACCCAGAAACTGCTGCCGCTGATCAGCGATGGTGGCCGCATCATCAATATCTCCAGCGGCCTGGCGCGCTTCAGCCTGCCGGGTTACTCGGCCTACGCCTCGATGAAAGGCGCGGTGGAAGTGCTGACCCGCTACCAGGCCAAGGAACTGGGTGCACGCGGGATTACCGTCAACACCCTGGCCCCCGGCGCGATTGCCACCGACTTCAGCGGCGGCGCGGTGCGCGACAATCCGGACGTGAACGCGATGGTCGCCAACAACACCGCACTCGGTCGCGCCGGCTTGCCGGATGACATTGGCGGGGCGATTTCCACCCTGCTGGCCGATGGCAGCAACTGGATCACCGGGCAGCGCGTCGAGGCGTCGGGCGGGATGTTTCTGTAACGCGCTCAGATTCTCCGCTAGCATCAATGCTTTCGGATAACTGACAGGCAATCACCCATGAGTTTTGATCCAGGATTGGCCGGCGGCATGGGCGTACTGGCCGCCGTGGTCGATAGCGGCAGTTTTGCCCGCGCCGCCGACAGCCTGGAGATGACGCCTTCGGGAGTCAGCCGGGCCATTTCGCGGCTGGAAAAACGCTTGGGGATTCGCCTGTTCGACCGCACCACTCGCTCGGTGCAATTGACCGACGAAGGCCGGCGTTTCTACCAGGAAATCGCCCCGCTGCTGGCCGGCCTGGAAGAAGCCGCCAGCTCGGCGGCAGACAGCGCCCTGACCGTACGTGGGCGGTTGCGGGTGAACATCGACCCGTACTTCTCGCGGCTGGTGCTGGGGCCGGTGCTCGGTGAATTCATGAGCCAGTACCCGCAGTTGCAGTTAGACCTGCACACGCGGGATCAACTCGGGGACCTGGTGGCGGATGGCTTTGACCTGGCCATCCGTTTTGGGATTCCGCAATCGTCCTCGTTGATCGCCCGCAAGTTGCTGGAAGTGCGGGTGCTCACGTTGGCGTCGCCGACTTATCTTGAGCGCCACGGCCGCCCCAACCAGCCATTGGACCTGGAAGACGGCCAGCACGTCTGCATCGACTTTCGCGACTCCCAGACCGGCCGGCCGTTTGGCTGGGAATTCCACCGGCCCGGCGAACAGATCAATGTCGCCACCAGCGGACGGCTGGTGGTCAACGATGCCGGGACCTTGTACAGCGTTTGCGAACACGGCCATGCAGTTGCGCAGATGCTCGACCTCGGGCTTGCGCCAGCGCTCGAATCGGGCGCGTTGATCGAGCTGTTTCCCGACTGGCCCGATGAGCGCTTCCCGTTGTATGCCTTCTACCCGTCGCGGCATTTGCCGGCGGCCAAGGTGCGGGCGTTCCTGGAGTTTGTGGCGTCTGTAGGAGCGAGCTTGCTCGCGAAAAACTAAAGTGCACCGTGTTACTCCTGAAACCCGGCGTTTTCGTTAACGTCCATCGCGAGCAAGCTCGCTCCTACAAATAATCCTTTCCCGCAACGCGTCGTACGCCCAGTGATACACATAGGTGTACGGCAGGAAAAACAGCAGCACGCCGATGTCGAGGATAAACGCCTGCATCAGGCTGATGTTCAGCCACCAGGCAATCAACGGTACGCAGATCGCCACCAGGCCGCCTTCAAACATCAACGCGTGCAGCACGCGGGTCCACACCCCGCCGGACAGTTGCAGGCGCGCCTTGAGACGGTCGAACAGGCCGTTGAAAATCACGTTCCAGGCCAGTGCCATAAGGCTGATGGCCAAGGTCACCATGCCCATCTCCAGCGCCGGTTTATCCATGATCCACGCCAGCAGCGGCGTACAGATCAACAAAGCCAGGCCTTCAAAACCAATGGCCTGCCAAACGCGTTCAGTAATCGACTTGGTGGGTGTCATGACCCGTTCTCCGTGAGTGACGATGGTTGCCATCATTACCCTTTGAATCGATACTTCATAACCAATAACCATCGAACAAGGCGATAGTCATGGCTTCCCATGAAGTGCTTCAGGCGTTTGTGCAGGCGGCGACCCAGGGTTCGTTTTCAGCGGCGGCGCGCAAGCTGGGCAAGAGCCAGTCCACCGTCAGCGCGGCGGTGGCGAGCCTGGAGATTGACTTGGACGTGGTGCTGTTTGATCGCAGCAGCCGCAAGCCCACGCTGACCCCGGCCGGGCATGTGCTGTTGCAACGCGCCGAGCAGGTGCTGGAAGCCAGCAGCCGCCTGGAGTTGGCGGCCAGTCAGTTGTCCCAGGGGTTGGAGCCGAAGCTGAGTATCGCCATGTCCGATACGTACCAGTCGGACCGTTTCGAAACCGCCCTCAGCGCCTTCGAACAGCGCTATCCGGACCTGGAGCTGGAATGCCTGATCGCCGAATGCGAGGACTTGATCGCCCTGGTGCAAAGCGGCCGGGCGCAGATTGCGTTTATCGAGAAGCAGGACGTATACCCGCCGGACCTCACCAGTACCGCCGTGGAAGAGCGCACGGAAATCGCGCTGTTTGTAGCGCCCAAACATCCGCTGGCGAACCTTAAGGACATCGATCAGCAAACCCTGGAGCAACACCGCGAACTGCGCCTGGCGAGCATCATCAACCCGAATGAAACCCGGGGCCTGGGGCGTGTGTGGTCGGCGCCCAGTTACCTGATGCTGATGGAAATGGCGCAACTGGGCTTTGGCTGGGCACCGCTGCCGCGCTGGTTGGTGGAGCGCTTTGGCGGCGGCCACCTGTGTGAAATCAAGGCCCGGAGCTGGCCGCGCTCGGTGGCGGTGGATGCGTTGTGGTCACGCCAGCATCCGCCCGGCCCGGCAGGCAGTTGGTTGCTGGGCAAGATGCTGGAGTAACGGCTCAGGCTGCTTCTATCTGTGGCGGGCGGTTGTTCTGGAAATACTCATGCAGCGCCCGCAACGCCGGCAACTCCAGCGCCTGGGCGGCAAAGCACAACCCCACCCGGCGCGTCGGTGCCGGCAGGTGCCAGGGACGAATCACCACCCCGGCCCGCTCCGCCGCCAGCGACTGAGGCAACATCGCCACGCCCACCCCGGCGGCCACCATGTGCAAGGCCTGGGTCAACGAACCGGCATGCCCGGCCACCGCCTGAGGTGAACGACCGTACAAGGCCATCAGGCGCTGGTGCGAGTCATGCTGCGGGCAAGTGATCCAGTCTTCAATCGGCGCCCACGCCTGTTCTTTTCCACCTGCCGCCATCGGGTGTGCCATCGGCAGCGCCATCACGTAGGACTCTTCCCAAAGCGGCAGGAACAATTCGTCCTCGCAGCACATTTCCTCCACAGCCAGGCGCCCTTCTCCTTCACAGCCTTCCTGCAAGGTCAGCAGCAAGCCGGGTAAGCCTTGGTGCGCCATGCGCAGGAAAGTTTCGATCTGGCTGTCGGCAATATCGCCTTCCACCCCCAGTTCCAGGGCGATGCGGTTTTCGCGTCCGCGAAACAACCGGCTCAACGCATCGGCCTCGGCCACCATGCGCCGCGCTTGCGGGTACAGCACACGCGCCTCGTCACTGACCTCAACCCCGCGAGGCTGGCGCAGAAACAACGCCACGCCCAACTCTTCTTCCAGTTGCTTGATGGTCACCGACAGCGTCGGCTGGCTGACGAACAGGCGCTGGGCGGCGGCAGTGATATTGCGCTCTTCGAACACCGCGAGAAACGCTTTGAGATGACGCACATCCATAGCTAATACCGATGACAGACAGAGGAATAAGGCATTTTTCAGTCACTCAAGGGCTAAATATACTGCGACCCACGTTTAGTTATTTGTTTTTCTTATTTCAGGAGTTCAAGCATGAGCAAGCCATTGATCATCATCACCGGCGCCAGTTCGGGCATTGGCGAAGCGTCTGCGCGCTTGCTGTCGGCCGCCGGCCACCCGCTGTTGCTGTTGGCCCGCCGCATCGACCGGCTAAATGCGCTGGAGTTGCCGAACACCTTGAGTCGCGGTGTCGACATCACCGACCGCGCTGCACTGGTGGCAGCGGTGAAAGAAGCCGAAGCGCAATTCGGCCCGGCCGATGCACTGATCAACAATGCCGGTGTGATGCTGCTGGGCAGCGTCAGCGAACAGGACCCGGCACAGTGGGAGCAGATGCTCGACGTCAACGTGAAAGGCTTGCTGAACGGTATTCATGCAGTGGCTGCCAGCATGGTCGAGCGCAAGGGCGGCACGATCATCAACGTCAGCTCGGTGGCCGGGCGCAAGACCTTCCCTAACCATGTCGCCTATGTAGGCACCAAGTTTGCCGTGCATGGGATTTCGGAAAATCTGCGGGAAGAAATGTCGCCGCACAATGTGCGCGTGATCACCATCGCGCCGGGGGCGGTGGAAACCGAACTGCTGAGCCACACCACCGATGAAGCGATCAAGACCGGCTACCAGGCGTGGAAACAGGACATGGGCGGTACGGTATTGAGTGCGGATGACGTGGCTTCGGCGATTGCCTATGCCTACCAGCAGCCGCAGCATGTGTGCATTCGTGAGATCGTGTTGGCGGCGACGCGCCAGCAGCCGTAATTCAGTCGTCCAGGCAACATCGATTAAATGTGGGAGCGGGCTTGCCCGCTCCCACATTTAGTACTGCGTCGGCTTAGAGACCGTAGCTCATCAGACGCTCGTAACGACGGGCCAGCAGCGCCTCGTTGTCGAACTTCTTGAGCATCGCCAGTTGCGCGCTGAGTTCAGCACGAATGGTCGCGGCAGCGGCAGCCGGGTCACGGTGGGCGCCGCCCAATGGCTCGGCGATCACTTTGTCCACGATACCCAGGCCTTTCAGGCGATCAGCCGTGATGCCCATGGCTTCAGCGGCATCCGGCGCTTTCTCGGCGGTTTTCCACAAGATCGAGGCGCAACCTTCCGGCGAGATCACCGCGTAGGTCGAATATTGCAGCATGTTCAGTTGATCGCAGACGCCAATGGCCAGCGCACCGCCGGAACCGCCTTCGCCGATCACGGTAGCGATGATCGGGGTCTTCAGGCGAGCCATCACACGCAGGTTCCAGGCAATTGCTTCGCTCTGGTTGCGCTCTTCAGCGTCGATACCCGGGTAGGCGCCCGGGGTGTCGATGAAGGTCAGGATCGGCATCTTGAAGCGCTCGGCCATTTCCATCAGACGGCAAGCCTTGCGGTAGCCTTCCGGGCGCGGCATGCCGAAGTTGCGACGGACTTTCTCGCGCACTTCACGGCCTTTCTGGTGACCGATCACCATCACTGGCTGGTCGTCCAGGCGAGCGATACCGCCCACGATGGCAGCGTCGTCGGAGAAGTGACGGTCGCCGTGCAGTTCGTCGAACTCGGTGAAGATGTGCTCGATGTAGTCCAGGGTGTACGGACGGCGCGGGTGGCGGGCCAGGCGCGCGATCTGCCAGCTGGTCAGCTTGCCGAAGATGTCTTCGGTAAGCGTGCTGCTCTTGTCTTGCAGGCGAGCGATTTCATCGCCGATATTCAGCGAATTGTCATTGCCGACCAGGCGCAGCTCTTCGATCTTGGCTTGCAGGTCAGCGATCGGCTGTTCGAAATCAAGAAAATTCGGGTTCATAAGCGTCCGTCTTGGGTCGACGGCCAAGGAGTGCCTGGCCAGCCGGTGGTCTATTCGCGCCCTACCTTAAGGGAGAGGCGCGGTTAGGTCGAGATTAAATGTTCGGTCGAGATCAGGCTTTTTTGTACTGCCTGACCGTCAACGGTATTGGAGGAAGACGTTGTCACGCCCGAACTGGTCACGCAATGCTTGAATCAAGCCATCCGCCGGGTCGATTCTCCAGGTCTCGCCGAACTGCAGCATGGCCTTGGCATCGTTGCCGGTGTACTCCATGGTCACCGGGCACGCGCCGCGATGCCGCTTGAGCAAGTCACCCAACCAGCGTAGCTGATCACCTTTAAGCGCCTCGGTGCGCACTTTCAGGCGCAGGCTTTCGGCGAGGTTGGTGCGGGCATCTTCCATGCTCATCACGCGCTTGATCCGCAGGCGCAGGCCACCGGAGAAGTCGTCGTTGCTGACCTCCCCTTCCACCACCACCATCGCATCAGTCTGCAACAGTGACTGGGCGGAATGGAAGGCATCGGCAAACAGCGACGCTTCAATCCGGCCCGAGCGGTCGTCGAGGGTGATGAAGCCCATCTTGTCGCCCTTCTTATTCTTCATCACCCGCAGGGCGATGATCATGCCCGCAACGGTCTGGGTATCCCGCGCCGGCTTCAGGTCGATGATGCGCTGACGGGCGAAACGCCGGATTTCACCTTCGTATTCGTCAATCGGGTGACCGGTGAGGTACAGGCCCAGGGTGTCTTTCTCACCCTTGAGGCGTTCCTTGAGGGTCAGGTCCTTGGCTTTGCGGTGGTTGGCATAGACGTCGGCGTCTGCTTCGACGAACAGCCCGCCAAACAAGTCGGCGTGGCCGCTGTCGTGGGTGCGCGCGGTCTGCTCGGCGGCCTTGATCGCTTCTTCCATGGCGGTCAGCAACACTGCACGGTTGCGATCGATGTTGGCCTGGTAAGCCTTCGGCTCATCATGGAAATACGGGCCCAGGCGATCCAGGGCGCCGCTGCGGATCAAACCGTCAAGGGTACGTTTGTTGATGCGCTTGAGGTCGACCCGGGCGCAGAAGTCGAACAGGTCCTTGAACGGCCCGTCCTGGCGCGCTTCGGTAATCGCCTCCACCGGGCCTTCGCCCACGCCCTTGATCGCGCCGAGACCATAGATGATGCGGCCGTCATCGTTCACCGTGAACTTGAACTCGGAAGTGTTCACGTCCGGCGCGTCGAGGCGCAGCTTCATGGTGCGCACTTCTTCGATCAAGGTCACGACCTTGTCGGTGTTGTGCATATCCGCAGACAGTACCGCGGCCATGAACGGAGCCGGGTAATGAGCTTTCAGCCAGGCCGTCTGGTACGACACCAGTCCGTAAGCGGCGGAGTGAGACTTGTTGAAGCCGTAACCGGCGAACTTTTCTACCAGGTCGAAGATGTTACCGGCCAGGTCGGCGTCGATGTTGTTGGTGGCGCAACCTTCAATGAAACCGCCACGCTGCTTGGCCATTTCCTCGGGCTTTTTCTTACCCATGGCTCGACGCAGCATGTCCGCACCGCCGAGGGTGTAGCCGGCCATAACCTGGGCAATCTGCATCACCTGTTCTTGATACAGAATGATGCCGTATGTCGGTGCCAGTACCGGCTTGAGGCCTTCGTACTGGTAGTCGGAGTGCGGGTAAGCCAGTTCGGCACGCCCGTGCTTACGGTTGATGAAGTCGTCCACCATGCCCGATTGCAGCGGGCCCGGACGGAACAGGGCCACCAGTGCGATCAAGTCTTCCAGGCAGTCGGGCTTGAGCTTTTTGATCAGCTCTTTCATACCACGGGATTCAAGCTGGAAGACGGCCGTGGTTTCGGCCTTTTGCAGCAACTGGTACGTCGGTTTGTCGTCCAGCGGGATAAAGGCGATGTCCAGCGGCGGCTCGTCGATCTTCGCCCGCTCGCGGTTGATGGTCTTCAGCGCCCAGTCGATGATCGTCAGGGTACGCAGGCCGAGGAAGTCGAACTTCACCAGGCCGGCCGCCTCCACGTCATCCTTGTCGAACTGGGTTACCAGGCCGTCGCCTTCTTCGTCGCAATAGATCGGCGAAAAGTCGGTCAGCTTGGTGGGCGCGATGACTACACCACCGGCGTGTTTACCGACGTTACGCACTACACCTTCGAGCTTGCGCGCCATGTCCCAGATTTCGGCCGCTTCTTCATCGACCTTGATGAAGTCCCGCAGGATTTCTTCCTGCTCGTAGGCTTTTTCCAGGGTCATGCCGACTTCAAACGGAATCATCTTCGACAGACGGTCCGCCAGGCCGTAGGACTTGCCTTGCACACGGGCCACGTCGCGGATTACCGCTTTCGCCGCCATGGAACCGAAGGTGATGATCTGGCTTACCGCATTGCGGCCGTATTTCTCGGCCACGTATTCGATAACCCGGTCGCGACCATCCATGCAGAAGTCGACGTCAAAGTCGGGCATCGATACCCGTTCCGGGTTAAGGAACCGTTCGAACAGCAGGTCATATTCCAGCGGGTCGAGGTCGGTGATCTTCTGCACATAGGCCACCAGGGACCCGGCACCCGATCCACGGCCAGGGCCTACCGGCACGCCGTTGCTTTTGGCCCACTGGATAAAGTCCATTACGATCAGGAAGTAACCGGGGAACCCCATCTGGATAATGATATCCAGCTCGAAATTCAGCCGGTCGACGTACACCTGGCGCTTGGCTTCGTAATCTTCAGTGGTGTCCTTGGGCAGCAGGACACTCAAACGGTCTTCCAGGCCGTCGAACGACACCTTGCGGAAATATTCATCGATGGTCATGCCATCGGGAATCGGGAAGTTGGGCAGGAAGTGCTTGCCCAGTTTCACTTCAATATTGCAGCGCTTGGCGATTTCGACAGAGTTTTCCAGGGCCTCGGGCAGGTCGCTGAACAGCTCGGCCATTTCATCGGCGCTTTTGAGGTACTGCTCTTCGCTGTAGTTTTTCGAACGGCGCGGATCGTCCAGCGCCCGGCCTTCACCGATGCATACGCGGGTTTCGTGGGCCTCGAAGTCTTCTTTCTTGATAAAGCGCACATCGTTGGTCGCGACCAGCGGCGCACCGAGCTTTTCAGCCAGGGCCACGGCGGCGTGCAACTGCTCTTCATCGTTGGGGCGGTTGGTGCGCTGGATTTCCAGGTAGAAACGGTTGGGGAACACGTCCATCCACTCACGGGCGAGCACTTCCGCCTCCTGAGGATTGCCGCCCAACAACGCGATACCGATTTCACCCTCTTTGGCCGCCGAGAGCATGATCAGCCCTTCGCTGGCCTCGGCCACCCACTCGCGCTCGATGATGATCGAGCCGTTGCGCTGGCCGTCGATAAAACCACGGGAAATCAGTTCGGTGAGGTTGCGATAACCGACGCCGTTCATCGCCAACAGGCTGATGCGGCTCAGTGGGTTATCCGGGTCTTTGTTCGACAGCCACAGGTCGGCGCCGCAGATCGGCTTGATGCCGGCGCCCATGGCGGCCTTGTAGAACTTGACCAGGGAGCACATGTTGTTCTGGTCGGTCACCGCCACGGCAGGCATGTTCATGCCCACCAGGGTTTTGACCAGGGGTTTGATCCGTACCAGGCCGTCGACCAGGGAGTATTCAGTGTGCAGGCGCAGGTGAACGAATGAAGCCGGCATAGTGATCCTGTCTAAAAACGTGGAGACAACAAGGCCCGGATTGTACCGGGCCTTGGCAAAAACATCAGCCTTGCTGCTAAACCTCGATCAAGCTTTCCCGGGCCTCGTAAGCCTGGCGAACCGGGGCGAACGAGCGGCGGTGGATCGGGGTTGGGCCCAGGCGAGCCAAAGCTTCCAGATGAACGGGCGTCGGATAGCCTTTGTGTCCACCGATCCCGTAGCCGGGGTAGATCAATTCGAAAGCCGCCATTTCACGGTCACGGCTAACCTTGGCCAGGATCGAGGCAGCGGCAATCGCCGGCACCTTGCTGTCGCCCTTGACCACTGCTTCCGCCGGCATTGTCAGCTTCGGGCAGCGGTTGCCGTCGATCATCGCCATTTTTGGCGTGATGTGCAGGCCTTCGATGGCGCGCTGCATGGCCAACATGGTGGCGTGCAGGATGTTCAGTTCGTCGATTTCTTCGACCTCGGCCCGGGCGATGTGCCAGCTGAGGGCTTTCTCACAGATCTCGTCGTAGAGTTTTTCACGACGGGCTTCGGTGAGTTTCTTCGAATCGTTGAGACCGAGGATCGGACGGTTCGGGTCGAGAATCACCGCGGCGGTGACGACTGCGCCGCACAGCGGGCCACGACCGACTTCGTCGACGCCGGCCACCAGATCAAGAGCATCGGCGACCAGGCTGAAATCCAGGCCCATTTGCGTCTTCATAGGGCTTCCTGTTTATGGCCGATCAAGGTCAGCACGGCATCTGCCGCCTGGTTCGACGCATCACGGCGCAGGGTACGATGGATTTCGTCGAAACCACGGGTTTGTTCTTCGCCGCCATCGATCAACGGGAGCATGGTGTGCGCCAAGGCTTCCGGCGTCGCGTCGTCCTGCAGCAATTCGGGCACCAGCAGTCGCTGGGCCAGCAAATTGGGCAGGGAAATGTAAGGGCTTTTGACCATACGCTTGAGAATCCAGTAGGTCAGCGGCGCGAGGCGATAGGCCACGACCATAGGGCGCTTGTAGAGCAGGGCCTCCAGGGTCGCGGTGCCGGAGGCGATCAGCACCGCATCGCATGCAGCCAGCGCCAGGTGCGAGCCGCCGTCGAGCAAGGTCAACGGCAAGTTGCGGCCTACCAGCAATTCTTCAACTTGCGCGCGACGCTGAGGGCTGGCGCACGGCAATACGAAGCGCACGCCCGGCTTCAGCGCTTGCAGGCGTTCGGCAGCATCAAAAAACAGTGCGCCGAGACGACCGACTTCGCCACCACGGCTACCCGGCATCAGGGCGACCAAGGGTCCGTCGGGCAAGCCCAGTTCGGCACGCGCCGCAGCACGGTCAGCCTGGAGCGGGATGGTATCGGCCAGGGTGTGGCCAACAAACCGCACCGGCACGCCCTTCTCCTCGTAGAACCTGGCCTCGAACGGCAGCAGGGTCAGCATCAGGTCGCAGCCTTCGCGAATCTTCAGCACGCGCTTTTGCCGCCACGCCCATACGGACGGGCTGACGTAATGCACGGTCTTGATCCCGGCCTGACGCAACTTGAGTTCGATATTGAGGGTGAAGTCCGGAGCGTCGATTCCGATAAAGACGTCGGGCTTTTCTTCGATCAGGGACTGAATCAGCTTTTTGCGGCGAGCCAGCAGCTCACGCAACCGACCCAGCACTTCCACCAGCCCCATGACCGACAAGCGCTCCATGGGAAAGTAGGACGTGAGGCCTTCAGCCTGCATCAGCGGACCGCCGACACCAATGAATTCAACCGCCGGATGCTGGAGCTTGAGGGCCCGCATCAGGCCTGCACCGAGAATATCGCCGGAAGCTTCTCCGGCCACCAACGCTATACGCAGCTTGGCCATGATCAGCGAGTGATGCCGCGAGTCGACGACTGGATCGAGTCACGGAATATTGCGACTTCAGGAAACAATGTTGCGGGTTCCGTCAGTTCGGTCAAAGCCTGGTCGACCGTCAGCCCCTGGCGGTAAACCACCTTATAGGCGCGGCGCAGGGCATGGATCGCGTCTTCGCTGAAACCCCGACGGCGCATGCCTTCGAAGTTCATGCTGCGGGCTTCGGCCGGGTTGCCGAATACCGTGACGAACGCCGGAACGTCCTTGCCGATGGCGGTACCCATGCCGGAAAAGCTGTGGGCGCCGATATGGCAGTACTGATGCACCAGGGTGAAGCCGGACAGGATCGCCCAATCGTCCACATGCACGTGGCCAGCCAACGCAGTGTTGTTGACCAGAATGCAGTGATTGCCGATGACGCTGTCATGGCCGATGTGCGCGTAGGCCATCACCAGGTTGTGATCACCCAGGGTGGTCTCTGCGCGGTCCTGAACGGTACCGCGGTGAATGGTCACGCCTTCACGGATGATGTTGTGATCTCCGATTACCAGGCGCGTCTCTTCACCCTTGTACTTCATGTCCGGAGTGTCTTCGCCTATCGATGAAAACTGATAGATGCGATTGTGTTTGCCAATCCGCGTCGGGCCTTTGAGGATTACATGCGGCCCGATGACTGTCCCCTCGCCGATTTCCACACCTGCGCCGACGATCGACCAAGGGCCGACCTCAACGTCGGCGGCCAGTACGGCCGTCGGATCGATGATTGCGCGAGGGTCAATCAAACTCATAGTTTGCGTTCCGCACAGATGATTTCAGCCGAGCACACCGGCTTGCCGTCGACCGACGCCTGGCATTCGAACTTCCAGATCTGGCGCTTGCAGCTGATGAACTTGGCTTCCAGGATCAACTGATCACCCGGGGTCACCGGGTTGCGGAAGCGCAGTTTGTCGGAGCCCACGAAATAATAGAGCGTGCCATCGGCAGGCTTCAGGTCGAGCATTTTGAAACCAAGGATACCGGCAGCCTGGGCCATCGCTTCGATGATCAAAACGCCTGGCATGATGGGATGCGCAGGGAAGTGACCATTGAAGAACGGTTCGTTGATGCTGACATTCTTGTAGGCACGAATGCGCTTTTCCTCAACATTGAGGTCCGTTACTCGGTCCACCAGCAGGAACGGGTAACGGTGAGGCAGGTATTCGCGAATCTCGTTGATGTCCATCATTTCGGGGGGAAGCCTGTAATAAAGATTGGGAGCGTGCGGACTAAGGCACGCCCCTCTAGCAAATCAAGGAGGCAGTCTAGCGGCTGTGCACACTTGATATGGAAATGGTATCAGCCATCTGATGAAGCATTACCGCCAGGGGTCACGTCCCCAACACGCTTTTCCAGATGTTTCAGGCGCCGAGCGATATCGTCGAGCTGCCTCAGACGCGCCGCGCTCTTGCGCCATTCGGCCGCAGGCTGCATGGCCGTACCGGATGAATAGGACCCAGGTTCGGTAATCGAATGGGTCACCATGGTCATGCCGGTGATGAATACGTTGTCGCACACTTCGATATGGCCCACCAGGCCTACACCGCCGGCGAGCATGCAATGCTTGCCAATCTTGGTGCTGCCGGAAATCCCCACGCACGCCGCCATGGCGGTGTGATCGCCAATCTGCACGTTGTGGGCAATCTGAATCTGGTTATCCAGTTTCACACCGTTACCAATGACGGTATCGGCCAAGGCGCCGCGATCAACAGCAGTATTGACGCCAATTTCCACGTCATCACCGATCAACACGCCGCCCACTTGGGCAATCTTGTGCCAAATACCTTTCGCGTTGGCGAAGCCGAAGCCCTCGCCGCCGATCACAGCACCTGACTGAATCACTACACGCTCACCGATACGCACGTCGTGGTACAGGGTCACGCGAGGAGCCAGCCAACCACCGGCACCAATCTCACTGCGGGCGCCGATAAAGCACTGGGCGCCTATCGTTACACCCGCGCCGATACGTGCGCCGCTTTCGATCACCACAAAAGCACCAATGCTCGCGGCAGGGTCAACCTGCGCGTCATCCGCGATTACCGCCGAAGGATGGATTCCCGCGGCAGCCTTGGGTTTTGGATCGAACAGGTGCGATGCCCGGGCATACGCCAGGTACGGGTCGGCAACAACCAGCGCATCCCCGGCAAACTCTTCGGCGTCAGCGGCCTTCAGCAACACGGCTGCGGCACGGCTTTCGCCCAGGTATTTACGGTATTGGGGGTTTGCCAGGAAGCTCAACTGAGCTGGGCCAGCCTCCTGCAAGGTGGCTAGCCCAGTAATTTCCTTCTCCGGAGAGCCACGTAAGGTGGCCCCCAGGAACTCGGCCAATTGGCCGAGTTTGATAGTCGCAGTCATGGCTTACTTCAGCTGATTCATGCGCTCGATCACCTGACGGGTGATGTCGTACTGAGGTTTAACGTCGATGACTGCACCGCGTTCGAATACCAGGTCAAAGGCACCTTTCTTGATGACTTCTTCCACAGCGCTGTCGAGTTTCGGCTTGAGTTGCTTGAGCATTTCGCGGTCGGCAACAGCCTTGGCTTCGTTCAGCTCCTTGGACTGGAACTGGTAGTCACGGGCCTTTTGCTTGAATTCAAGCTCCAGACGCTCGCGCTCGCCTTGCTGCATCTTGTCGCCACCGGCTACCAGACGATCCTGGATACCCTTGGCGCTGCTTTCCAGCGTCTTCAGCTTGGTCAGCTGCGGACCGAATTTCTTCTCGGCATCCACGGCGTATCTCTTGGCCGCATCGGATTCCAGCAGAGCCATCTGATAGTTCAGAACAGCAATCTTCATTTCGGCAAAGGCCGGGGTCGCTACCAGGACAGTCGCCAGGAGAACCAATTGAGTCAACTTACGCACGATGCACTCCTACAAATCCGTTGTCGTTATCTTGGGTCAGACGCTTAGAACGTCTGGCCGAGGGAGAATTGGAAAATCTGGGTTTCAGCGTTATCCGGTTTCTTGATCGGCATGGCCAGAGCAAAGCTCAATGGGCCCAGCGCCGTCACCCAGGTCACGCCCACACCTACAGAGCTTGCCAGGTTGCTCAGACTTACGTCGTTGCATTGCGTGTTGGACTTCGAGCCATTCGGGTTGGTGACCTGTTCGCACTTGGAGTCGAACACGTTACCCACATCCCAGAAGACCGACGTACGCAGGGAACGTTGATCTTTCACGAATGGCAGCGGGAACAGGATTTCCGCACCACCCTGGATCAGCACGTTACCACCGAATGGCAGCGGGTCGTTGTCCGAGTCAGCCACGGTACCTTTGTTACCCGTTACATCCGCACCACGACTTGGGGTACCACGAGGGCCCAAGGTGCTGTCTTTGAAACCACGTACCGAGTTGAAACCACCCGCATAGTAGTTCTCATAGAACGGCAAGCCGCTGGTCGAACCGTAACCATCGCCATAACCCAGCTCGGTGTGCAGGCGCATGGTGTAGTTTTCGCTCAATGGCTGGAACAACTGGCCACGGTAGTCGAGTTTGAAGAACGACAGGTCGCTGCCCGGCGTGGTGGCTTCCAGAGTCAGGCTCTGGGAATGGCCACGGGTCGCCAGTACACCTTTGTTCAGGGTCGATTCCGACCAGCCGGCCGAAGCCTTGAAGTTCAGGAACTGGTCGCCTTCTTTACGCACGAAGTTGAAGATCTCATCCACGGTGTACACACCGGTCTTGATCTTGTCCTGTTGCGCGGTCAGGCCGAAGGTCAGACGCGAGGTCTCACTGATCGGGTAACCAATGTTGGCGCCAACACCCAGGCTGTCGATTGCATAGCTTGCAACATCAACGTCGAGGTCTTTGTAGTCGGTTGTGCGGTAGAAGGCGTTGTAGCCCAGGCTCACACCGTCAGCAGTCCAGTAGGGGTCGACATAACCGAAGTTATAGCGGCTCTGGTATTCGCTTCGGGTCAGCCCGATGGAAACCTTGTTACCGGTACCGAGGAAGTTGTTCTGGGTAATCGAACCACCGAGGATCAGACCGGCACTCTGGGCGAAACCGACACTGGCGGTAATCGAACCGGAGGCTTGTTCTTCTACGGCGTAGTTCACGTCAACCTGGTCATCCACGCCCGGTACAGCCGGGGTTTCAACGTTGACTTCTTTAAAGAAGCCCAGGCGCTCAAGTCGAACCTTGGACTGGTCGATCAGGTAAGTCGACGCCCAGCCACCTTCCATCTGACGCATTTCGCGACGCAGCACTTCGTCAGCAGACTTGGTGTTGCCACGGAAGTTGATGCGGTTCACGTAGGCACGCTTGCCCGGGTCTACAACGAAGGTGATGTCTACCGTGTGGTCTTCGTCGTGCGGGGTCGGTACGCCGTTGACGTTGGCGAAGGTATAGCCTTCGTTACCCAGGCGACGGGTGATCAGTTCCGACGTGGTGGTCATCAGCTTGCGCGAGAACACCTGGTCTTTCTGCACCAGTAACAGGGACTTGACCTGGTCTTCAGGCACTTTCAAGTCACCGCTGAGCTTGACGTCACGAACCTTGTACTTCTCGCCTTCGTTGACGTTGACCGTGATATAGACGTGCTTCTTGTCCGGGGTGATGGACACCTGGGTCGAAGCGATATCCATATTGATATAGCCACGGTCCAGGTAGTAGGAACGCAGGCGCTCCAGGTCACCGGACAGTTTTTCGCGAGCATACTTGTCATCGTTCTTGAAGAACGACAACCAGTTGGTGGTCTTGAGTTCGAACAGGTCAACCAGGTCGTCATCAGAGAACTTGGTGTTACCCACCACGTTGATGTGCTGGATCGCCGCCACGGTGCCTTCGTTGATGTTGACCTTCAGGCCGACGCGGTTACGCGGCTGCGGCACCACTTCAGTCTCGACGGTAGCCGAGTAACGGCCCTGGGCAACGTACTGGCGTTGCAGCTCGTTACGCACGCCTTCGAGGGTGGCACGCTGGAAGATCTCGCCTTCGGCAAGGCCCGATTGCTTGAGGCCTTTCATCAGGTCTTCAGTGGAGATCGCCTTGTTGCCTTCGATCTCGATACTGGCGACAGAAGGCCGCTCGACGACGGTGATGACGAGGACGTTACCTTCGCGACCCAGTTGGATATCTTGAAAGAACCCGGTTTTGAACAGCGCACGAGTGGATTCCACCAGGCGACGGTCATCAGCCTGTTCCCCGACGTTCAACGGCAAGGCACCAAAGACGCTACCCGCGGAAACCCGCTGGAGGCCGTTGACGCGAATATCGGAGATGGTGAAGGACTCGGCGTGAACTTCGGCGATCATCAATACGGTGAGAACCGCAGTTAGCAGCAGACGTTTCATGAAGTCCTTTCTTATTCCAACTGGCAATAAACAAACTGCCGCAAAATGCGGCAGATTCGCAATTCAGCGAAGCGTTACAGACGTCCCAGATCGTTGACCAGAGCTAACAACATCACCCCGACCACCAAACTGATACCGATCTGTATCCCCCAACCCTGCACCCGATCCGACAAGGGGCGACCACGCGCCCACTCGACCAGATAAAACAACAGATGCCCCCCATCCAATACTGGAATGGGCAACAAATTCAGAACCCCAAGGCTAATACTCAGATAAGCCAGGAAATTCAGGAAATCTACAACGCCCGACTGGGCAGAAGCGCCCGCCACTTTAGCAATGGTTATCGGTCCACTCAAGTTTTTTACCGAGAGCTCGCCGAACAACATTTTCTTGAGGGAATCGAGGGTCAGCACACTCATGGTCCAGGTGCGTCTCGCACCCTCGCCAATTGCCGCCAACGGCCCGAAACTGATCTCTCGCACCATCGACGGTGGCCACTCGACACCCTTAACACCGGCACCCAGGTAACCCCCGGCCGCCTTGGCTTCCCCGCGAACCGCCAGGGTTACAGGGACGTCGATTTGAGCACCATCGCGCTCAACTTTCAGCACAATTTTGGTATCAGGCCGAACACGCACCAGATCCACCACTTGCTGCCAGTCACCCAGCGCCTGGCCATCAAGGACCAACAGGCGATCACCGGCTTTCAGACCTGCGGCCTGGGCCGGCCCTTTCGGATCCAGCTCTGCCAGCACCGGCGGCAAGGCCGGACGCCACGGACGGATACCCAGGGACTTGATCGGATCAGGCTCATCGGAGCCCTTCAGCCAGTGGTCCAGGGTCAGCTCTCGCGCAGTTTCCGTGGTGGAGTCCTGCTCGCGCACCACCAACTTCACGATGCCGCTTTCACCCAGGCGACGCACCAACTGCAAATTGACCGCGCCCCAACCGGTGGTTGGTTCGCCATCAACTGCGACAATTTCTTGCCCGGCGGTCAGGCCAGCCTTGGCTGCCATGCTGTCCGCCTCGACCGCACCAATGACCGGCCGCACCTGCTGGCTGCCCAGCATGGCCAGGACCCAGAAGAACACCATGGCCAATAGAAAGTTGGCTATCGGGCCTGCTGCAACAATGGCGATACGCTGACGAACGGTCTTGCGATTAAAGGATTGGTCCAACTGATCAGCTGGCACTTCGCCTTCGCGCTCATCGAGCATCTTGACGTAGCCGCCCAACGGAATGGCCGCAATCACAAACTCGGTGCCGCGACGATCATGCCAACGCACCAAGGGCATGCCGAAGCCTACGGAAAAGCGCAGTACCTTGACGCCGCAACGACGCGCGACCCAGAAATGGCCGAACTCGTGGAAGGTAACCAGCACACCCAGAGCAACCAGGGTGCCGACAATCATGTAAAGCGCACTCATCTAATTTCTCCGCATTTCAATCCAGTGCCTGAAGGCTCGAAAACGCCCAAAGACTAACGCGTATTGCGGTTCAACCACTGCTCGGTCAAGGCCCGAGCCTTTGTATCTGCCTCGAACACTGCGCCCAGGTCATTCACGGCGACAACGGGCTCAAGGTTTAAAACGTCCTCGATGATACTCGCGATCTGCGGAAAGCGGATGCGTCGGTCAAGAAACGCCGCCACGGCCACTTCATTGGCCGCATTCAGCATCGCCGGGGCACTGTTACCTGCCTCGGCAGCTTGCCGCGCAAGACGCAGGCAAGGGAAGCGTTGCTCGTCGGGCGCTTCGAAGTCCAGACGGGCAATGGCAAACAGATCCAACGGCGCAACACCCGAATCCATCCGCTCCGGCCACGCCAGCGCATTGGCGATCGGCGTGCGCATGTCCGGATTGCCCAGCTGGGCCAATACCGAGCCATCCACGTAATCCACCAGGGAATGAATCACACTTTGCGGGTGGATCACCACCTCGACCTGATCCGGCCGGGCATCGAACAGCCAGCAGGCCTCGATAAGCTCCAGGCCTTTGTTCATCATGCTCGCTGAGTCCACCGAGATCTTGCGACCCATGGACCAGTTCGGATGAGCACACGCCTGATCAGGAGAAACATGCTCCAGATCGGCCAGCGGCGTCTGTCGGAACGGGCCGCCGGAGGCCGTCAGCAGAATCCGGCGCACACCAACCTGGCTCAACCCACGGGCGAAATCACCGGGCATGCACTGGAAAATCGCGTTGTGCTCGCTGTCCAGCGGCAACAGCACTGCGCCGCTCTTGCGCACCGCCTGCATAAAGAGCGCACCGGACATCACCAGGGCTTCTTTATTGGCCAGCAGAATCTTCTTGCCTGCATCAACGGCTGCCAGGGTCGGACGCAAGCCGGCAGCACCGACAATCGCCGCGACGACGGTGTCGACATCAGGGTCAGCCGAAACCTGGCACAACCCCTCCTCCCCCACCAATACCTGAGTCGCCAGGCCCGCAGCGCGCAGGTCATCCTGCAAACCACGTGCGGCCGCCGCTTCAGGTACGACGGCGTATTGCGGCGCGTGTCGCACACACAGCGCCAGCAGTTCGCTCAGGCGACTGAAGCCGGTCAATGCGAATACTTGATAACGCTCGGGATGACGGGCAATCACATCCAGGGTACTTAGCCCCACCGAGCCGGTAGCGCCCAGCACGGTCACCTGTTGCAGGCGGCTCACGAGGCAGCCATCCACAGCAGTACGGCAAAGATCGGGATCGCGGCCGTCAGGCTGTCGATGCGGTCCAGCACGCCACCGTGACCCGGCAGCAGGTTACTGCTGTCCTTGATCCCGGCCTGGCGCTTGAACATGCTTTCAGTCAGGTCACCGACCACCGAGATGAATACGACCACGGCCGCACCCACCAGGGACAGAAGCATTTCCTTGACGGTCCAGCCACGCACTACACCGACCACCAGGGTAATCACCAGGGTCAGGGCCAGGCCGCCATACACGCCTTCCCAGCTTTTACCCGGGCTGACAGCCGGCGCCAGCTTGCGCTTGCCGAAGGCACGACCGGAGAAATAAGCACCGATATCAGCACCCCACACCAGCACCATCACCGCCATGATCAGCCAGTTGCCCAGCTGCATGTGCTTGATATAGACCAGCCCTTGCCAAGCGGGCAGCAGGATCAAAAGACCGATCACCAGCTTGCAGGCGACACTCGACCAATGGCTGCTGGTGCCAGGATAGGTCAGCACCAGATAGGTCGCCAACGCCCACCACAGCACCGCCGCACCCAGCACCCAAGGCGCCACGTCCGGCAGGATGTACATCAGGAACATCAACAGTGCCACGACAGCGGCGTACACCACACGCGGCAACTGCGCCGCGAAACCGGCGAGCCGCGCCCATTCCCAGGCACCCAGTGTCACCACCAGGCCAATGAACAGCGCGAAATTTGCACCTTCAAGCAGGAAAAACCCGCACAGGGCAATAGGCAGCAGGATCAGCGCCGTGATGATTCGTTGTTTAAGCATTAAACCCGGGCTCCAGCTTCGATCTGCTCGCTCGTTTTACCGAAGCGACGCTGACGGGAAGCGAAATCGGCCAGCGCATTGCGCATGGCATCGTGTTTGAAGTCCGGCCAGAACAGGTCGGAGAAGTACAGTTCGGTATAGGCCAACTGCCACAACAGGAAGTTGCTGATGCGATGGTCGCCACCGGTACGAATGCACAGGTCCGGCAGCGGCAGGTCGCCGGTTACCAGACAGGTTTGCAACAGTTCGGGGGTGATGTCTTCGGGGCGCAAATGACCGGCTTGCACTTCCCGCGCAAGACGCTGCGCTGCCTGGGCAATATCCCACTGGCCGCCGTAGTTGGCTGCGATCTGCAGCACAAAACGGTTGCTGCCGGCAGTGATCGCCTCGGCTTCGCGCATCGCCGCTTGCAGCTCCGGATGGAACCGCGAACGGTCACCGATGATGCGCAGGCTGATGTTATTCTCGTTCAGGCGCTTGGCCTCACGACGCAGGGCCTTGAAGAACAGGTCCATCAAGGCACTGACCTCCTCGGCCGGGCGCTGCCAGTTTTCACTGGAGAACGCGAACAAGGTCAATACTTCGACCTTGGCCTCGGCGCACACCTCGATCACGGCACGCACCGCATCGACACCCGCCTTATGCCCGGCAACGCCAGGCATAAAGCGCTTCTTCGCCCAGCGATTATTCCCGTCCATGATGATCGCGACATGGCGCGGCACCACGGAGGGCACAGTCTGCTTGGTCTTTTCCATGAAGGCGTCCTGACCCCTTATACGGCCATCAGGTCCTTTTCTTTATCTTCCGTGGCCTTGGTGATCTGGGCCTCGGCATCTTTAGTCAGCTTATCGATATCGGCGACGGCACGGCGCTCTTCGTCTTCACTGATTTCCTTGTCCTTGACCAGCTTCTTCAGGTCACCCAAGGCATCACGACGAATGTTGCGCACGGCAACACGTGCATCTTCAGCTGCGCTGCGCGCCTGCTTGGTGAAGCCCTTGCGGGTTTCTTCGGTCAGGGCCGGCATGGAGATCAGCAGCAATTCGCCCAGGTTGGTCGGATTGAGGTTCAGGCCGGCGCTCTGGATGGCTTTGTCGACGGCGCCGAGCATGTTGCGCTCAAAGGCTACGACTTGCAGGGTGCGCGAATCTTTTACAGTGATGTTGGCCACTTGGGTGATGGAGGTATCAGCGCCGTAGTACGGCACCATCACGCTGCCCAGAATGCTTGGGTGAGCCTTGCCGGTACGAATCTGGCCAAATGCATGGTTCAGAGAGTCCAGGGATTTCTGCATGCGCTCTTGAGCGTCTTTTTTGATTTCGTTGATCATTGTTCGATTTCCTCGATCAGAGTCCCTTCCGCGCCGCCGTGTACGATGTTCAGCAGGGCACCGGGCTTGTTCATGTTAAATACGCGCAGCGGCATCTTGTGGTCGCGGCACAAGCAGATTGCCGTCAGGTCCATCACGCCCAGCTTGCGATCCAGCACTTCATCATAAGTCAGATGATCGAACTTCTCGGCATGCGGGTCTTTGAATGGGTCTGCGGTGTAAACACCATCAACCTTGGTGGCTTTTAGCACCACGTCCGCGTTGATCTCGATACCACGCAGGCAAGCTGCCGAGTCGGTGGTAAAGAACGGGTTGCCGGTACCGGCAGCAAAAATCACTACCTCTTTGGCATCCAGGTGACGCATGGCTTTGCGACGATCATAGTGATCCGTTACGCCAACCATGGAAATAGCCGACATGACGATGGCGGTGATGTTGGCGCGCTCAAGGGCGTCACGCATCGCCAGGGCGTTCATCACAGTGGCCAGCATGCCCATGTGGTCGCCTGTCACCCGATCCATGCCAGCAGCGCTCAGTGCTGCACCGCGGAACAGGTTGCCGCCGCCGATCACCAGACCGACCTGAACACCGATACCGACCAGTTGGCCGACTTCCAGCGCCATGCGATCGAGTACTTTGGGATCGATCCCAAACTCTTCCGAGCCCATCAGGGCCTCGCCGCTAAGCTTGAGTAGAATGCGTTTATAGCGAGCCTGATGACCACTGCCCTGCTGAGCCATTGCGAATCTCTCCTGCGGCGTATTTTTTGAAAATTCTTGGCAAGCCGTTTACGGCCTGCGTTCACTCTAGCTTGACGCTGTCACAGCGCCATCGGAACACGGCTTTGTAAGCCAGTTCCAAAGGGAAACCAATAAAAATCGATCACCCCATTTGAAAAGAGGCTGCGCGCGTAAGCGGGCAGCCTCTTTTGGGCGACAGTTGAAAACTGTCTTACTGCTTGGCGGCAGCCAGCTGGGCAGCAACTTCTTCAGCGAAGTTGTCGACCGGCTTCTCGATACCGTCGCCTACTTTGTAGTAAGTGAAGGAAACGATTTCAGCACCGGCTTTCTTGGCCAGTTCGCCAACCTTGATTTCAGGGTTCTTGACGAACGCCTGCTCAACCAGGGAAGCCTCAGCCAGGAACTTGCTGATGCGGCCTTTGATCATGTTTTCAACGATATTTTCCGGCTTGCCGGCGATTTTGTCAGCGTTGAGGCTCAGGAACACGGCTTTTTCGCGTTCGATTGCTTCAGCGGACACTTCCGATGGCAGCAGGAATTCAGGGTTGCTGGCCGCTACGTGCATAGCGATGTCTTTGGCCAGTTCAACGCTGCCGCCTTTAAGGGCAACCACAACGCCGATCTTGTTACCGTGCAGGTAACCACCGACAACATCACCTTCAACGCGAGCCAGGCGACGGATGTTGACGTTTTCGCCAACTTTGCCGACCAGTACCAGGCGAGCAGCTTCTTGAGCTTCGATCAACGGAGCGACGTCAGTCAGCTTGTCAGCGAACGCTTTTTCAACGCTTGCAGCGACAAATGCCTTGAAGTCGTCCTGCAGAGCCAGGAAGTCGGTCTGCGAGTTCACTTCCAGCAGAACGGCGGTTTTACCGTCTTCTTTAAGAGCGATAGCGCCTTCAGCAGCTACGTTGCCTGCTTTCTTGGCAGCCTTGATGGCGCCCGAAGCACGCATGTCATCAATGGCTTTTTCGATGTCGCCGCCGGCCTTGGTCAAGGCCTTTTTGCAATCCATCATGCCTTCGCCGGTACGCTCACGCAGTTCTTTAACCAACGCTGCAGTAATCTCTGCCATTTTCAAAATCCTCTTGGATAGGTTTTCAACCATTCCACCCGATTGAACGGGCGATCAATTCTTCCCGAATCACCCTTGTAGGCCGCTGCACGTTACAGATGTTGTAGCTGCGCTGCCGACAAATGGTTTTCGAGGTGGCAAAAAGGGGGCCAAGCCCCCTTTTTGCTTACTGAGTCAACGCCAAGGCGTCAGTTACTCAGCTGCTGCTACCGGAGCTTCTTCAACGAACTGCTCGGTGCCGCCAGCAACGTGGTTGCGGCCACGGATTACAGCGTCAGCCATCGAACCCATGTACAGCTGGATAGCGCGGATTGCGTCATCGTTGCCTGGGATGATGTAGTCAACGCCATCCGGGCTGCTGTTGGTATCGACTACGCCGATAACCGGGATGCCCAGCTTGTTGGCTTCGGTGATCGCGATGCGCTCGTGATCAACGTCGATAACGAACAGTGCGTCAGGCAGACCGCCCATGTCCTTGATACCACCCAGGGAACGATCGAGCTTTTCCAGGTCGCGAGTACGCATCAGCGCCTCTTTCTTGGTCAGCTTGGCGAAAGTACCGTCTTCGGCTTGCACTTCAAGGTCACGCAGACGCTTGATGGAAGCACGGATGGTTTTGAAGTTGGTCAGCATGCCGCCCAACCAGCGGTGATCGACGTACGGCGAACCGCAACGTGCTGCTTCTTCAGCAACGATCTTGCCAGCGGAACGCTTGGTGCCGACGAACAGAATCTTGTTTTTGCCCTGGGCCAGGCGCTCTACGAAAGTCAGAGCTTCGTTGAACATTGGCAGGGTTTTTTCAAGGTTGATGATGTGGATCTTGTTACGCGCGCCGAAAATGTATTTACCCATTTTCGGGTTCCAGTAACGGGTCTGGTGACCGAAGTGCACACCGGCCTTCAGCATATCGCGCATGTTGACTTGGGACATGATAGTTCCTTAATAAGTCGGGTTTGGCCTCCACGTATCCCAATGACCAACCAGCGGCATTCGCCTCCGGCACCCAGGTCATCGTGTCGACACGTGTGTGGATTTAAGCTTTGCGGGGTATCCCCGGAAAGCGGCGCATTTTATACCACAGAGCTTGCAAAAACGAAACCCGCAATCACATTTGCCGTCAGTCGCTTTTGCCTAAGCCTTTGAATAGAGCCAGAATGCCCCCATCCTTATAGACAGAAGCGATCGCCAGACGCTCATGGTTTCACCCCTGCGTCTGCTAGAATCGCGTTTTTTTGGGCTTGTGCGAATTCTGCAACCTTTTGTCGCACACCCGTAAACCGTATTGATTTCAGCGCGTCGCGCTAGAGAGAGCCTGTATGACCGTAACCCTCAAAACCGCCGAAGACATCGCTGGCATGCGCGTTGCCGGCAAACTGGCTGCCGACGTGCTGGAAATGATTGCCGAACACGTCAAGCCCGGCGTCACTACCGAAGCGCTGGACCGCATTTGCCACGACTATATCGTCGACGTGCAAAAGGCCATCCCTGCGCCGCTGAACTACAAGGGTTTCCCCAAGTCGATCTGCACCTCGATCAACCACGTGGTGTGCCACGGGATTCCAGGCGACAAGCCGCTGAAAGACGGTGACACCCTGAACATCGACGTCACCGTGATCAAGGACGGCTACCACGGCGACACCAGCCGCATGTTCCACGTCGGCTCCGTGCCGGTCTGGGCCGAGCGCCTGTCGCAAGTGACCCAGGAATGCATGTACAAGGCCATCGAGATCGTCAAGCCTGGCTGCCGCCTGGGCGACATCGGTGAAATCATCCAGAAGCACGCTGAAAAGAACGGCTTCTCGGTGGTGCGTGAATTCTGCGGCCACGGCATCGGCAAAGTGTTCCACGAAGAGCCGCAGATCCTGCACTACGGCCGTGCCGGCACCGGCATGGAGCTGAAGGCAGGCATGACCTTCACCATCGAGCCGATGATCAACCAGGGCAAGGCCGACACTAAGGTACTGGGCGACGGCTGGACCGCCATCACCAAGGACCGCAAGCTCTCGGCCCAATGGGAACACACCCTGCTGGTGACCGACACCGGCTACGAGATTTTCACCCTGCGTGCCGACGACACGATTCCTCGCGTTTCGGCGTAATGTTTGCACCGGTTTTCTAATAGCAACGCTGTGACCCATAGATAGAAAGGAAAACCGATCGATGCCCCAGGTGGATCCCGAACTCTTCGACCGTGGCCAGTTCCAGGCGGAACTGGCGCTGAAGGCCAGCCCTATCGCCGCCTTCAAGAAAGCCATTCGTCAAGCCCGCGAGGTACTCGACGAGCGCTTCCGCACGGGCCGGGACATCCGCCGGTTGATCGAGGACCGCGCCTGGTTCGTCGACAATATCCTGCAAAAGGCCTGGGAACAGTTCAGCTGGAGTGAAGACGCCGATATCGCCCTGGTGGCGGTCGGCGGCTACGGCCGTGGCGAACTGCACCCCTACTCCGATATCGACCTGCTGATTTTGCTGGACAGCGCCGATCACGAGATTTTTCGCGATTCCATCGAGCGTTTTCTGACCCTGTTGTGGGACATCGGCCTCGAGGTCGGCCAAAGCGTACGTTCAGTGGACGAATGCGCCCAGGAAGCCCGCGCCGACCTGACGGTGATCACCAACCTGATGGAAAGCCGCACCATCGCCGGCCCCGAGCGCCTGCGCCAGCGCATGCTGGAAGTCACCAGCACCGCGCGCATGTGGCCGAGCAAGGATTTCTTCCTGGCCAAGCGTGCTGAACAGAAAGCCCGGCACCACAAATACAACGACACCGAATACAACCTGGAACCCAACGTCAAAGGCTCCCCGGGCGGGCTGCGGGATATCCAGACGATTTTGTGGGTCGCGAGGCGCCAGTACGGCACCCTGAACCTGCGTGCCCTGGCCGGGGAAGGCTTCCTGGTGGAGAGCGAAAACGCCCTGCTGGCCTCCTCCCAGGAATTTCTCTGGAAAGTGCGCTACGCGTTGCACATGCTGGCCGGCCGCTCCGAAGACCGCCTGCTGTTCGATCACCAACGCTCTATCGCCACCTTGCTGGGGTTTGAAGGCGAAGACGCAAAGACCAGCATCGAAAGCTTCATGCAGCAGTACTACCGGGTGGTGATGAGCATTGCCCAGCTCAGCGACCTGATCATCCAGCATTTCGAAGAAGTGATCCTGGCCCCGGAAGACGAAGCACCGCCGCAGCCGATCAACTCGCGCTTCCAGTTGCACGATGGCTACATCGAGGCTCGCAACGACAACGTGTTCAAACGCACGCCGTTCGCCATGCTGGAAATCTTCGTGTTGATGGCCCAGCAGCCGGAAATCAAAGGCGTACGCGCCGACACCATTCGCTTGCTGCGGGAAAACCGTCACCTGATTGACGACGACTTCCGTAACGACATTCGCAACACCAGCCTGTTTATCGAGCTGTTCAAGTGCAAGATCGGCATCCACCGCAACCTGCGGCGCATGAACCGCTACGGGATCCTCGGGCGTTACCTGCCGGAGTTCGGCTTTATCGTCGGGCAGATGCAGCACGACCTGTTCCACATCTATACGGTGGACGCCCACACCCTGAACCTGATCAAGCACCTGCGTAAGTTGCAGTACACCCAGGTGTCAGAGAAATTCCCGCTGGCCAGCAAGCTCATGGCACGCCTGCCCAAGCCAGAATTGATCTACCTTGCCGGCCTGTACCACGACATCGGTAAGGGCCGTCACGGCGACCACTCGGAAATTGGTGCCGTGGACGCCGAGGCGTTCTGCCAGCGCCACCAGTTGCCGCTGTGGGACAGCCGCCTGATTGTATGGCTGGTGCAAAACCACCTGGTGATGTCCACCACCGCCCAGCGCAAGGACTTGTCCGACCCGCAGGTGATCCATGACTTCGCCCTGGCCGTCGGCGACGAAATCCGCCTCGACTACCTCTACGTGCTCACCGTCTCCGACATTAATGCCACCAACCCGACGCTGTGGAATTCCTGGCGCGCCAGCCTGTTGCGCCAGCTCTACACCGAGACCAAGCGCGCGCTGCGTCGCGGCCTGGAGAACCCGGTAGACCGCGAAGAGCAGATCCGCCGCACCCAAAGCGCGGCCCTGGATATTTTGGTGCGTGGCGGCAACGACCCGGACGACGTCGAGCAACTCTGGTCGCAGCTGGGAGACGACTACTTCCTGCGCCACACCGCCGGCGACGTGGCCTGGCACAGCGACGCGATCCTGCAGCAGCCGGCCGATGGCGGGCCGCTGGTGCTGATCAAGGAAACCACCCAGCGCGAGTTCGAGGGCGGCACGCAGATCTTCATCTACGCACCCGACCAACACGACTTCTTCGCCGTGACCGTGGCCGCGATGGACCAGCTCAACCTGAACATTCACGACGCCCGGGTGATCACCTCCAGCAGCCAGTTCACCCTCGACACCTACATCGTGCTCGACACGGAAGGCGAGTCCATCGGCGACAACCCGGAGCGGGTGAAAAAGATCCGCAAAGGCCTCACCGACGCGCTGCGCAACCCTGACGACTACCCGACCATCATCCAACGCCGGGTACCGCGCCAGCTCAAGCACTTTGCGTTCGCCCCCGAAGTCACTATCCACAACGACGCCCAGCGCCCGGTAACGGTGCTGGAACTCAGCGCACCGGACCGCCCGGGCCTGTTGGCGCGGATCGGCACGATCTTCCTGGAGTTCGACCTGTCGTTGCAGAACGCCAAGATTGCGACCCTGGGCGAACGGGTGGAAGACGTGTTCTTTATTACCGATGCCGACAACCAGCCGCTTTCCGACCCTGAACTGTGCCGACGCTTGCAGGAAGCCATCGTCCAGCAGTTGAGCGTCAACCAGGAGACCGGCGTCGAGATGTCACGCTTGAGCATCTGACCGGCCGCCATTTTCAGCTTCCAGTGAATTGAACGAGATTTATCGATGAACAATGCCCTGAACCAGTTGCAGCCCTACCCGTTCGAGAAATTGCGCGTCCTGCTGGGCAGCGTCACGCCGAACCCGGACAAACGCCCGATCGCCCTCTCCATCGGCGAGCCGAAGCACAAATCCCCGCAGTTCGTCGCCGACGCGCTGGCCAACAACCTGGACCAGATGGCGGTGTACCCGACCACCCTGGGCATTCCCGCCCTGCGCGAAGCCATTGGCGCCTGGTGCGAACGTCGTTTCAGCGTGCCCAAGGGCTGGCTCGACCCGGCGCGCAACATCCTGCCGGTGAACGGCACCCGTGAAGCGCTGTTCGCCTTCACCCAGACCGTGGTCAACCGTGGCGACGACGCGCTGGTGGTCAGCCCAAACCCGTTCTATCAGATCTACGAAGGCGCTGCGTTCCTCGCCGGGGCCAAGCCGCATTACCTGCCGTGCCTGGATGAAAACGGCTTCAACCCGGATTTCGACGCCGTGTCGCCGGACATTTGGAAACGCTGCCAGATCCTGTTCCTGTGCTCGCCAGGCAACCCGACCGGCGCACTGATTCCCGTCGACACCCTGAAAAAACTGATCGCCCTGGCCGACGAATACGACTTCGTGATCGCCGCCGACGAGTGCTACAGCGAGTTGTACTTCGACGAACAAACCCCGCCGCCGGGCCTGCTCAGTGCCTGCGTCGAACTGGGTCGCCAGGACTTCAAGCGTTGCGTGGTGTTCCACAGCCTGTCCAAGCGCTCCAACCTGCCGGGCCTGCGTTCGGGCTTTGTGGCCGGCGATGCCGAAATCCTCAAGGGTTTCCTGCTGTACCGCACCTACCACGGCTGCGCGATGCCGGTGCAAACCCAACTGGCGAGCATCGCCGCCTGGCAGGACGAAGCCCACGTGCAGGCCAACCGTGATCTGTACCGGCAGAAGTTTGATGCCGTGCTGGCGATCCTGAAGCCGGTGCTGGACGTGCAAAACCCGGACGGCGGGTTCTACCTGTGGCCGAACGTGAGTGGCGACGATGCGGCGTTCTGCCGGGACTTGTTCGTGGAAGAACACGTGACCGTGGTACCGGGTTCGTACCTGTCGCGGGAAGTGGACGGGGTCAACCCAGGCGCCGGGCGTGTGCGCCTGGCACTGGTTGCGCCGCTGGCCGAGTGTGTGGAAGCAGCCGAGCGGATTCGCGACTTCATCACTCGCAATAAATAATTGCGCTGAATGTGGCGAGGGAGCTTGCTCCCGCTCGGCTGCGCAGCAGTCGTAAACCGGCTGACGCTGTTTCCCTGCATGAATGAAGTCGCCAGCGTTGGGGCGACTTCGTCACCCAGCGGGCGCAAGCTCCCTCGCCACAAGTAAGCACCGCGGTGTTATTTGACGTGACCCAGGTTCGCCTCGCTCATATCCAGATCCGCCAACACCTCCCGTAGCACGTCATCACCAATCTGGTGGTGACGACTCAGGCTATACAGCTCCAGGCGCTGCGCCCGCAGGGCCTTGAGCCGCAACTTGCGCTCCAGTTGGTCCATCTGAAACGCCAGCGCCTGGGCTTCGGCCGAATCATTGAACACCTCCAATTGATGACGATACTCCGACATCAACCGCGCCTTGAGCTCGGTGGCCAAGGCTGCCTGAGCGGCATCCAGAGGTGCAGCTTCAGCGGGTTCTTCGGTTTCGAGTGCATGGATAGCCGCCACGGCGGTCTTCTTCCAGGCCTCGCGCACTTCATTGTGGCGTTTCTCATCCGGGCTCTTCTCGATGCCGCGCAACAGCAGCGGCAAAGCGATGCAGGCCGCGACGAGCGACAGCAGGATCACACCGGCGGCGATGAAGATCAGCAGGTCGCGCTCCGGAAACGCTTCACCGGGAGCCAGCAGCAACGGCACCGACATCACACCCGCCAGGGTCACCGCACCACGCACCCCACCCACGGTCAACAGCCAGCAGGAACGGGCCGTTGGTACCAGCGTCAGCTCACTTTTCCCACGCAGGCGGCGCAGCAATCCCGACAGGCGCCAGATGCTTTGCACCCAGATAAACCGCAACACCACCAGCACCAGGAAAATCGCGATAACGTCCAGGCAGCGATACAGCAACGTCGGCCACAGCGTCGGCTCATGGCTGACCACCGCCTTGATAATGTCCGGCAATTGCAGGCCCAGCAGCAGGAAGATCAGACCGTTGAAGGCAAACTCCAGCAGCGACCAGACACTGCGATTGAGCAAGCGGGTGCTGGTCTGGCGCGGCAGCAGGTCGAGCCAGCTTTGCATCATCCCTGCGGCCACCGCCGACAAGATCCCCGATGCGCCAAGGCGTTCAGCCAGCACGTAGGCAGCGAACGGCAGCAGCAACATGAACACCACGTGCGTCGCCGGGTCGTCCCAGCCCCGTGCAATCATCCAGGACCGCAGGCGGCCCACCAGCCAGCTCAACGCTACGCCGATGGCCAGGCCACCGACGGCTACCAGCACAAATGTCAGGCTGGCATTGGCCAGGGAGAACACCCCGGTAACTGCCGCCACCAGGGCAAACTTGAAGGTCACCAGGCCCGAAGCATCATTCATCAGCGCCTCGCCCTGAAGCATATGCATCAAAGGCGTTGGCAAACGATTCTGGGAAATGGCCGACACCGCCACGGCATCCGTCGGCGACAGCACGGCCGCCAGGGCGAAGGCCACCGGCAGTGGAATACTCGGCAACAACCAATGAATGAAGTACCCGGCACCGACCACGGTGAACAGCACCAGGCCCACCGCCAGCGTCAGGATCGGCCCGCGCAGGCGCCACAATTCTCGCTTGGGCATGCGCCAGCCGTCCGAGAACAGCAGCGGCGGCAGAAACAGGAACAGAAACAACTCAGGGTCCAGGGCCACATGCAGCCCCAGGGTCGGCCAGGCCAGCAAGGCACCGGCGGCGATCTGCACCAGTGGCAACGGCAGTGGGATGATGCGCCCGACAAGGCGCGAAACGCTGACCAGCATCAGCAGGATAAGTACGGTGTAGGCGGTTTGCATAACGCGGGATTCCCAGACAATCAACTTGCAACAACACACATCAGGCAACAACTCGCCGTTGAAGTGCCATATTAGCCGCCTATGCTGCGCGATGGCCTTTGCACAAAAGTCGCACGCGAGCAAAACGTAATGTTGACGAGCGGCGCCGAAAGCCGCTGGCCATGGCATAATCCGTGACCTTTCATTTGCGTCAGCCCAAAGGGGGGCAATTCCTTGACCGATTCAAGCAAAACGCTGCACCTTTTCGGCATCAAAGCCTGCGACACCATGAAAAAGGCGCGCACCTGGCTCGATGAACACGCTATCAAGTATGAGTTTCATGACTACAAAACGGCCGGTATCGACCGCGAACACTTGACCCAATGGTGCAATGAGCACGGTTGGCAGGTGGTTTTGAACCGTGCGGGCACCACCTTTCGCAAACTCGAAGACGAACGCAAAGCCGATCTCGACCAAGCGAAAGCCATTGAATTGATGCTCGCGCAACCCTCGATGATCAAGCGACCAGTGCTTGATCTCGGTGACAAAACCCTGATTGGCTTCAAGCCAGATAGCTATTCGGCGGCCCTCAAGTAGGCCTGCCCACTCCATTTTTGTAGAGGTAACAGCATGTCCAATTCCCTGTTCAGCCTGGGCTTCGGCGTCGGCACTCAGAACCGCCAAGGTGCTTGGCTGGAAGTGTTTTACGCACAACCGCTGCTCAATCCATCGGCTGAAATCATCGCTGCCATCGCGCCGATCCTCGGTTACACCGAAGGCAACCAGGCGATCACTTTCACCGTCACCCAGGCCCTGCAACTGGCTGACGCGCTCAAAGGCGTCGACGCTGCCCAAGCCGCTCTGTTAAGCCGCCTGGCTGAAAGCCACACGCCACTGGTCGCCACGCTGCTGGCCGAAGACGCCGCACTGACGTCCACCCCTGAGGCTTACCTCAAGCTGCACCTGCTGTCCCATCGCTTGGTCAAGCCACACGGCCTGAGCCTGGCCGGTGTGTTCCCGCAACTGCCGAACGTGGCCTGGACCAGCCAGGGCGCGATCGACATCGCCGAGCTGGCCGAGCGTCAACTGGAAGCGCGCCTGCGTGGCGACCTGCTGGAAGTGTTCTCGGTGGACAAGTTCCCGAAAATGACCGACTACGTAGTGCCGAGCGGCGTGCGCATTGCTGATGCCGCGCGCATCCGCCTGGGCGCCTACGTGGGCGAAGGCACTACCGTGATGCACGAAGGTTTCGTCAACTTCAACGCCGGTACCGAAGGCCCGGGCATGATCGAAGGCCGTGTGTCGGCTGGCGTATTCGTCGGCAAGGGTTCGGACCTGGGCGGCGGTTGCTCCACCATGGGCACCCTGTCGGGCGGCGGCAACATTGTGATCAAGGTCGGCGAAGGCTGCCTGATCGGCGCCAACGCCGGTATCGGTATCCCGTTGGGCGACCGCAACACCGTGGAATCGGGCCTGTACGTCACCGCCGGTACCAAGGTTGCACTGCTGGATGAAGCAAACCAGCTGGTCAAAGTGGTCAAGGCCCGTGAGCTGGCCGGCCAGCCGGACCTGTTGTTCCGCCGCAACTCCGAGACCGGTGCCGTGGAGTGCAAAACCCACAAATCGGCCATCGAACTGAACGCAGCGCTGCACGCTCACAACTAAGCAGCGACTCGATGCCACTGACGGCCCACACCTTGCCGGTGTGGGCCGTTTATACGAGCCTTGATCACCATGCTTGTGCCCTCTCCCTGGCGCGCCGATTTCCCGGCCATCGCCACCCTGCTACGGCAAGACCAGACCTATCTGGACAACGCCGCCACCACGCAAAAACCTCAAGCCTTGTTGGACGCCATCAGCCATTACTACGCCAATGGCGCAGCCAATGTGCACCGTGCCCAGCATTTGCAGGGCGCCCATGCGACCCAGGCGTTCGAGGACAGTCGCAGTAAAGTGGCGCAGTGGCTGAACGTCGGTGACAACGGGCAAATCATCTTCACCCACGGCGCGACGTCGGCGCTGAACCTCCTGGCCTATGGCCTTGAGCACCTATTCAACCCGGGCGACGAAATTGTCATCAGCGCCCTGGAGCACCACGCCAACCTGCTGCCGTGGCAACAATTGGCCAAACGTCGCGGGCTGGAGTTGGTGGTACTGCCGCTTAACGATGACGGCTTGATCGACCTGCAAGCCGCCGCCCGAATGATCGGCCCGCGCACCCGCCTGCTGGCGGTGAGCCAACTGTCCAACGTGCTTGGCGCCTGGCAGCCGTTGCCGCAATTGCTGGCCCTGGCCAAGGCCCACGACGCACTGACGGTGGTCGATGGCGCCCAGGGCGTCGTTCATGGTCGCCATGACATGCAGGCCCTGGGCTGTGACTTCTACGTGTTTTCCAGCCACAAGCTCTACGGTCCGGATGGCGTCGGCGTGCTTTACGGTCGCACCGAAGCCCTGCATCACCTGCGCCATTGGCAGTTTGGAGGCGAGATGGTGCAACTGGCCGACTATCAAAGCGCCAGCTTCCGCCCCGCGCCCCTTGGTTTCGAAGCCGGAACACCGCCGATCGCCAGCGTGATCGGCCTGGGCGCAACCCTGGATTACCTGAGTTCCCTGGATCAACAAGCCGTGACGGCCCACGAAGCCGCTTTGCACGACTACCTGTTGCGCGGCCTGCAAGCCCGCAACGGCGTGCGCCTGCTGGGTTCGCCGCAAGTGGCCCTGGCCAGTTTTGTGGTGGAAGGCGTACACAACGCCGACCTCGCCCACTTGCTGACTGAACAAGGGATTGCCGTACGCGCCGGCCATCATTGTGCGATGCCGCTGCTCAAGCAGATGGGATTGTCGGGGGCGATTCGGGTGTCGCTGGCGCTGTACAACGATTCCGATGACCTGGAACGCTTTTTTGAAGCGCTGGATCAAGCCCTGGATATGCTGCGATGAGCTTGCCGACGGAGGCCGTTGTGGCGCTGCAGGCGTTTCAGGTGGTCGGGAGTTGGGAGCAACGCGCCCGCCTGCTGATGCAATGGGGTGAGCGTCTTCCCCCGTTGCTGGATGAAGACAAGGTCGACGCCAACCTGGTGCAGGGCTGTGAAAGCCTGGTGTGGCTGGTGGGGCGCTTGCAGGATGGCCACTGGCAGTTTGCCGCCAGCAGCGATGCGCGCCTGATACGCGGGCTGGTGGCGTTGTTGCTGGCACGGGTTAACGGTTTGTCTGCCGCTGAGTTGCAGGCGGTCGACTTGCCCGACTGGTTCAATCAACTGGGTCTGTCGCGGCAGCTATCACCGTCACGCAGCAATGGTCTGAATGCAGTGCTTCAGCGCATGCGGAAGTTGAGCCTCACACAAAACTAAATGTGGGAGCGGGCTTGCTCGCGAAGGCGGAGTGTCAGTCACCAGATAGGTCGACTGATACACCGCCTTCGCGAGCAAGCCCGCTCCCACATTTTGATCTTTTCAGGGTGCAGAGATCGGTGTTGCCTGAACTCTGTCAGCAGGCCTGCGCACCCCGGCCACAATCTTGTCCACCGCCTTGGTCGCCGCCACCATGCCGAAAGTCGCGGTGACCATCATCACCGCGCCAAACCCGCCGGCGCAGTCCAGTTTCACGCCATCTCCGACAAAACTCTTCTGCAAACAGATGCTGCCGTCCGGCTTTGGATAACGCAGTTGTTCGGTGGAAAACACGCAGGGCACACTGTAATGGCGGGTCACGGTGCGTGAGAAGCCATAGTCGCGGCGCAGGGTGGAACGCACTTTCGACGCCAGCGGGTCATTGAACGTACGGTTCAAATCACACACCTGAATCAGCGTCGGATCAATCTGCCCACCCGCGCCGCCAGTGGTGATGATCTGGATCTTGCGCCGCTTGCACCAGGCGATCAGCGCGGCCTTGGCATTGACGCTGTCGATGCAGTCGATCACGCAATCGATATTGGGCGTGA
This sequence comes from Pseudomonas sp. SED1, assembly GCF_034044025.1. Taxonomy (NCBI): domain Bacteria; kingdom Pseudomonadati; phylum Pseudomonadota; class Gammaproteobacteria; order Pseudomonadales; family Pseudomonadaceae; genus Pseudomonas; species Pseudomonas sp. SED1. Next base: position 20,160 of record NZ_JAXCIS010000200.1, on the reverse strand, counting down.
TGTACTCGGCCATGGTCTCGCGGGTGACAAAATCCGCCACCGCATGCACGGTGCAGTCCGGGTTGATGCCCTTCAGGCGCTCAGCCATGACCTCGACCTTGGCCTTGCCCACCGTGCTGTCCAGCGCATGCAACTGACGGTTGCTGTTGCTGACGCACACATCATCCAGGTCAAACAGCGAAATTTCGCCCACCCCGCAACGAGCGATCGCTTCCGCCGCCCACGAGCCCACACCGCCCACGCCGACGATGGCCACGTGGGCCGCCTTCAAGCGTTCCAGGCCTTCAATGCCATACAAGCGGGCGACGCCGGCAAACCGCGGATCTTCTGTACTCATGACCATTACCCCAAAAACCGGCGCGCATTATAGGGCGTTGCCGCGACAAGTTCGACGCATCCAGCTACAAGTAAAGAACTTAGGTGAACTTTCGCTGCCCAATGTTCGGTTTTTCTCGGCTTGCTGTACGGTCAGTGAAAGGCCGGTGTAGGATGCGCGCCGTTCGGCGCAGGCCGACACCTCTTTTCGTTCCACACCCTTTGGAACCCGAAATAGCCATGTCATCGCGTAAATTTGGACTCAACCTGGTGGTAGTGCTGGCAATTGCCGCGCTGTTCACCGGCTTCTGGGCGCTGATCAACCGCCCGGTCACTGCCCCTAACTGGCCTGAACAGATCTCCGGTTTTTCCTACTCGCCGTTCCAGCAAGGCCAGTTCCCACAGAAAGACCAGTATCCGACTGACGATCAAATGCGTCAGGACCTGGCGATCATGAGCAAGCTGACGGACAACATCCGTACCTACTCGGTCGACGGCACCCTGGGGGATATCCCCAAGCTGGCGGAAGAGTTCGGCCTGCGGGTGACCCTGGGTATCTGGATCAGCCCGGACCTCGAGCGCAACGAGCGCGAGATCCAGCGTGCCATCGAAATCGCCAACAACTCCCGCAGCGTCGTGCGGGTGGTGGTGGGTAACGAAGCGCTGTTCCGTGAAGAAATCACCCCGGAGGCGCTGATCGTGCTGCTGGACCGGGTGCGCGCCGCCGTGAAAGTACCGGTGACGACTTCCGAGCAATGGCACATCTGGGAAAAGAACCCGCAACTGGCCAAGCACGTCGACCTGATCGCCGCGCACATCCTGCCGTTCTGGGAATTCATTCCGATGGACAAGGCCGGCCAGTACGTACTCGACCGCGCCCGGGACCTGAAGAAATTGTTCCCGAAAAAGCCGCTGCTGCTGTCGGAGGTTGGCTGGCCGAGTAACGGCCGCATGCGTGGTGGCAATGAAACGTCCCCGGCCGACCAGGCAATTTACCTGCGCACACTGGTGAACAAGCTCAATCGCCAGGGCTACAACTACTTCGTGATCGAGGCGTTCGACCAGCCGTGGAAAGTCAGCGATGAAGGCTCGGCGGGCGCCTACTGGGGCGTGTTCAACGCCGCACGCCAGCAGAAATTCAACTTTGAAGGGCCGGTGGTAGCGATCCCGCAATGGCGGGTGCTGGCCATCGGTTCGGTGGTGCTTGCGCTGCTGTCCCTGACGTTACTGATGATCGACGGCTCGGCCCTGCGCCAGCGAGGCCGGACCTTCCTGACCTTCATCGCGTTCCTGTGCGGTTCGGTGCTGGTGTGGATCGGTTACGACTACAGCCAGCAATACAGCACCTGGTTCAGCGTTACCGTGGGCATCCTCCTGGCCCTCGGCGCCCTGGGCGTATTCATCGTTCTGCTGACCGAGGCCCATGAACTGGCGGAAGCGGTCTGGACCCACAAACGCCGGCGTGAATTCCTGCCGGTTGAAGGGGATTCAGACTACCGCCCGAAAGTCTCGATCCACGTGCCGTGCTACAACGAGCCGCCGGAGATGGTCAAACAGACCCTCGACGCCCTGGCCGCCCTCGACTATCCGGACTACGAAGTCCTGATCATCGACAACAACACCAAGGACCCGGCCGTGTGGGAGCCAGTGCGCGACTACTGCGAAACCCTGGGCCCGCGCTTCAAGTTCTTCCACGTCTCGCCCCTGGCCGGTTTCAAGGGCGGCGCGCTGAACTACCTGATCCCGCATACCGCCAAGGATGCCGAAGTGATCGCGGTGATCGACTCCGATTACTGCGTGTCGCCAAACTGGCTCAAGCACATGGTGCCGCACTTCGCCGATCCGAAAATCGCCGTGGTGCAGTCGCCACAGGATTATCGCGACCAGAACGAAAGCACCTTCAAGAAGCTCTGCTACGCGGAATACAAAGGCTTCTTCCATATCGGCATGGTCACCCGCAACGACCGTGACGCGATCATCCAGCACGGCACAATGACCATGACCCGGCGTTCGGTGCTTGAAGAACTGGGCTGGGCCGACTGGTGCATCTGCGAAGATGCCGAGCTGGGCCTTCGGGTATTCGAGAAAGGCCTGTCGGCGGCGTACTACCACGACAGCTACGGCAAGGGCCTGATGCCCGATACCTTTATCGACTTCAAGAAACAGCGTTTCCGCTGGGCCTACGGAGCGATTCAGATCATCAAGCGTCACACCGCAAGCCTCCTGCGCGGCAAGGACACCGAGCTGACCCGTGGCCAGCGCTACCACTTTCTCGCGGGCTGGTTGCCGTGGGTGGCAGACGGCATGAACATCTTCTTCACCGTGGGCGCCCTGCTGTGGTCGGCGGCGATGATTATCGTGCCGACGCGGGTTGACCCGCCGCTGCTGATTTTCGCGATCCCGCCGTTGGCGTTGTTCGTGTTCAAGGTCGGCAAGATTATCTTCCTCTACCGTCGTGCGGTGGGTGTGAACCTGAAAGATGCGTTCTGCGCGGCACTGGCCGGGTTGGCGTTGTCCCACACCATCGCCAAGGCGGTGCTGTACGGCTTCTTCACCACCAGCATTCCGTTCTTTCGTACACCGAAGAACGCCGATAACCACGGTTTCTGGGTCGCGATTTCCGAAGCCCGGGAAGAGATGTTCATCATGCTGCTGTTGTGGGGCGCGGCACTGGGGATTTACCTGGTGCAGGGCCTGCCGAGCAATGACATACGCTTCTGGGTGGTGATGTTGCTGGTGCAGTCGCTGCCGTATGTGGCGGCGCTGATCATGGCGTTCCTGTCGTCGCTGCCGAAACCGGCGCCGAAGGAAGAGCCTGTGACGGCCGCTTAAAATCCTGCGCAATGCACTAAACGGCGGCCTCTGGCCGCCGTTTTGCTATAAGATAACGGCCCTTTTGCCTTGCACATGACTGTAGGAGCGAGCTTGCTCGCGAAGCACTTGAGATCGACGCGTCCATCCAGACAGGCCGCGTTATCGTTAACGACCTTCGCGAGCAAGCTCGCTCCTACAATTAGAACGTCGCCGCCTCGATTTCCGGAGTTTTTACATGACGGCCCATGCCGACCTTTCGCCGACCCTCCAACTCGCTATCGACCTGATCCGTCGCCCGTCGGTGACGCCGATCGATGCCGATTGCCAGAAGCTGATGATGCAGCGCCTGGGCGACGCCGGTTTTGCGCTTGAGCCGATGCGCATCGAGGATGTGGATAACTTCTGGGCCACCCACGGCAAACACGAGGGCCCGGTATTGTGCTTCGCCGGCCACACCGACGTGGTGCCGACCGGTCCGGTCAAGGCCTGGCAGAACGATCCGTTCGACGCGTTGATCGACGAAAACGGCATGCTCTGCGGCCGTGGCGCGGCCGACATGAAAGGCAGCCTGGCCGCGATGCTGGTCGCCTCGGAGCGCTTCGTCACCGACTACCCGGACCACAAGGGTTCCGTCGCCTTCCTGATCACCAGCGATGAAGAGGGCCCGGCGCACCACGGCACCAAGGCTGTGATCGAACGCCTCGCGGCCCGCAAGGAGCGCCTGGACTGGTGCATTGTCGGCGAACCATCGAGCACCACCCTGGTGGGTGACGTGGTCAAAAATGGTCGTCGCGGCTCCCTCGGCGCCACCCTGACCGTGCGCGGCGTGCAAGGCCACGTGGCCTACCCGCACCTGGCGAAGAACCCGATCCACCTGGCCGCTCCGGCCCTGGCCGAACTGGCCGCCGAGCATTGGGACGATGGCAACAGCTTCTTCCCGCCCACCAGCTTCCAGATTTCCAACCTTAATTCGGGCACCGGCGCCACCAACGTGATCCCGGGCGACCTGACGGCGGTGTTCAACTTCCGTTTCTCCACCGAGTCCACCGTCGAAGGCCTGCAACAGCGGGTCGCGGCGATTCTCGACAAGCATGGCCTGGACTGGCATGTGGAGTGGGCGCTGTCGGGCCTGCCGTTCCTCACCGAGCCGGGCGCATTGCTCGATGCCGTCTCCGCCAGCATCAAGGCCGTCACCGGCCGCGAGACCAAGGCGTCCACCAGTGGCGGTACTTCCGACGGTCGCTTCATTGCGACACTCGGCACTCAGGTGGTGGAACTGGGCCCGGTCAACGCGACCATCCATCAGGTCAACGAGCGCATCCTCGCCAGCGACCTCGATGTGCTGACCGAAATCTACTACCAGACCCTGATCAAGTTGCTCGCCTGATGCTCGCTTGCCCCATTTGCAGCGCACCGTTACACGAGGTGGACAATGGCGTGGCCTGCCCGGTCGGGCACCGCTTCGACCGCGCGCGCCAGGGTTACCTGAACCTGTTGCCGGTGCAGCACAAGAACAGCCGCGACCCGGGGGATAACCTGGCAATGGTGGAGGCGCGCCGCGACTTCCTCAATGCCGGGCACTACGCCCCGGTGGCCAAGCGCCTTGCCGAACTGGCCGCGGAACGCAAACCCCAGCGCTGGCTGGATATCGGCTGTGGCGAGGGTTACTACACCGCGCAAATCGCAGACGCCCTGCTGCGCGCTGACGGCTACGCCTTGGATATTTCCAAGGAAGCGGTCAAGCGCGCCTGCAAGCGCAACCCCACGGTGACCTGGTTGATCGCCAGTATGGCCCGAGTGCCGTTGGCGGATGCCAGCTGCCAGTTCCTTGCCAGTGTCTTCAGCCCGCTGGACTGGCTGGAGGCCAAGCGCCTGCTCAGCCCGGGCGGCGGCTTGATGAAAGTCGGCCCCACCAGCGGCCACCTGATGGAGCTGCGCGAGCGCTTGTACGACGAAGTGCGCGAGTACACCGATGACAAGCACTTGGCGCTGGTACCGGACGGCATGAGCCTGCAGCACAGTGAAACCCTGGAGTTCAAACTCAGCCTGGCCGACCCCAAGGACCGCGCCAATCTGTTGGCGATGACACCCCACGGCTGGCGCGCCAGTGCCGAGCGCCGAGCGCAGGTGATCGAGGCCGCCGAACCGCTGCTGGTCACCGTGTCGATGCGCTACGACTATTTCGTGCTTCAATAACCCATTATTTTGCGGGCCTCTCGGGGCCTGCGCTGAATCCGCGAATGGATTTTCAGAATCCCGCAATGAGGAACATCCATGCGCCAACCTGATATCGAGATTTACCTCAAGGACGCCGACGTCGACTACAAGGCCATCGCCGCCTGGCTCGGTGCTGCCCTGGGCCCGTGCACCGATTGGGTCCAGCGCGGCCAGACCTACAAGTGCACAGCCGGCAGCGTGCCGGTCACCTGGCTGCCGAAAGCCGTAGGAAAATGGAACAGCCTGTACCTGGAAAGCGACCAGACCCCGTGGGAAGACGACATCGCCTGCGCCCGTGCGGCCTTTGCCGCGCTAAACGTCGAAGTGCGTTGCGCGCCGGGCAGCTGGGTTGAGGAAGAAGGTGAAGAAAGCGCGGATACCTGGATTCGTATCAGCGAAGACGGTGAAGAGCAGATCACCTGGAAAACAGCCTGAGGGATCGTTCCCACGCTCTGCGTGGGAATGCAGCCTGTGACGCTCCGCATCACGATTAAAAGCAGACGCGGAGCGTCCAAAGAAGCATTCCCACGCAGAGCGTGGGAATGATCATGGAAGGGTTACAAGCCCACCACATCCTCAGCCTGCAAGCCCTTCTCGCCCGTCACCACGGCGTATTCCACCTGCTGGCCTTCAGACAACGAACGGTGCCCGTCACCGCGAATGGCGCGGTAGTGCACAAACACATCCTTGCCATCTTCCCGCTGTATAAAGCCGTAGCCCTTGGCGTCGTTGAACCACTTCACATTGCCGGTCTCGCGCGTTGCCATCTGTTTTGCTCCCACATGCTTTTATTAGTACGTTTATTGTTAAGTCGTCGCAGTTGAACTGCCGAGTATAAGACAGGCTCAAAAAGCTTCAACTCAAGATTACTTCGCCGCTTTTTTGCCGATTTTCGGCTAATACTGCACACTAGCGCCCCGAGCATCCGCTCGGTTTTTCCCACTCAAAGCAGAAGCCGTATGACCCGTTCTCCCTTTCGCCGTCTGGTATTTGGCACCTTGCGTCGGCTGTTGTACCTCTGGGTTCGCTCAGAGACGATCAACCAGTCGTCCCTTACCCTGAACCTCGACCGCAGCCGTCCGGTGTTTTACGTCCTGCAATCCCCATCCCTCACCGAGTTGGCGGTGGTTGATACCGAATGTACCAAGGCCGGCCTGCCGCGCCCGGTACTGCCGGTATCGGTCGGCCCGTTGATGGAACCGGCAGCCTTCTTCTACCTGACGCCCGACCCTGACTGGCTCGGCCGCCAGGACAAGCGTGGCGCACCGCCGACCCTGACCCGCCTGGTGGATGTGCTCACCGAACACGCCGAAGAGAATGCACAGATCATTCCAGTCAGCGTGTTCTGGGGCCAGTCGCCCGACAGCGAGTCCAGCCCCTGGAAGCTGCTGTTCGCCGACAGCTGGGCCGTGACCGGCCGCCTGCGCCGCCTGCTGAGCATCCTGATCCTGGGCCGCAAGACCCGGGTGCAATTCTCCGCGCCCATCAACCTGCGTGAATTGATCGAGCACAATAAAGGCCACGAACGCACCGTGCGCATGGCCCAACGCATCCTGCGGGTGCACTTTCGCAACCTGAAAACCGCGGTGATCGGCCCCGACCTGTCCCACCGGCGCAACCTGGTGAAAGGCCTGGTCAACATGCCGCTGGTGCGCCAGGCGATCCTCGACGAAGCCGAACGCGAGAACATCACCCCCGAGAAAGCCAAGGCCCAGGCCCTGCGCTACGGCAACGAAATTGCCTCGGACTACACCTACACCGCCATCCGCTTCCTGGAAGTGGTGCTGAGCTGGTTCTGGAACAAGATCTACGACGGCATCAAGGTCAACAACGTCGAGGGCGTGCAAAAGGTCGCCCAGGGCTACGAGGTGATCTATGTGCCGTGCCATCGCAGCCATATCGATTACCTCCTGCTGTCGTACCTGCTGTTCAAGAATGGCCTGACTCCGCCGCACATCGCCGCCGGGATCAACCTGAACATGCCGGTGATCGGCAGCCTGTTGCGCCGTGGCGGGGCGTTTTTCATGCGCCGCACCTTCAAGGGCAACCCGCTGTACACCTCGGTGTTCAACGAATACCTGCACACCTTGTTCACCAAGGGTTTCCCGGTGGAGTACTTCGTCGAAGGCGGCCGCTCGCGCACCGGGCGCATGCTGCAACCGAAGACCGGGATGCTGGCGATCACCCTGCGCAGCTTCTTGCGCTCCTCGCGCATGCCCATCGTGTTTGTGCCGGTGTACATCGGCTATGAGCGCGTATTGGAAGGCCGGACTTACCTCGGCGAACTGCGCGGTGCGAGCAAGAAGAAAGAGTCGATTTTCGATATTTTCAAAGTGGTCGGCGCCCTCAAGCAGCGCTTTGGCCAGGTCGCGGTGAACTTCGGCGAACCGATCAAGCTGGCTGAATTCCTCGACAGCGAGCAGCCCGACTGGCGTTCCCAGGAACTGGGCCCGAACTACAAGCCGGCATGGCTCAACGAAACCACCAACCGCCTCGGCGAGCGGGTGGCGCAACACCTGAACGAAGCGGCGGCGATCAACCCGGTGAACCTGGTGGCGCTGGCGCTGCTGTCCACTACCCGCCTGGCCCTGGACGAACAAGCCATGGCGCGCCAGCTTGATCTGTATCTGGCGCTACTGCGCAAGGTGCCCTACTCGCCCCACACCACCTTGCCCGAGGGGGATGGCCTGGCGCTGATCAAGCATGTAAAGGACATGAAACTGCTGTCGGAACAGAGCGATGCCCTGGGCAAAATCCTTTATCTGGACGAGCAAAATGCCGTCCTGATGACGTACTACCGCAACAACGTGCTGCACATCTTCGCCCTGCCGGCGCTGCTGGCGAGTTTCTTCCAGAGCAGCTCGCGCATGAGCCGCGAACAGATCCTGCGCTACACCCGCGCGCTCTACCCGTATCTGCAATCGGAGTTGTTTATCCGTTGGACCCTGGACGAGCTGGACGCGGTGGTCGACCAATGGCTGGAAGCCTTCGTCGAACAAGGCCTGCTGCGCTTCGAGAACGAGGTGTACCTGCGCCCGGCCCCGAGTTCGCGGCACTTTGTACTGCTGACGCTGCTGTCCAAAAGCATCGCCCAGACCTTGCAACGCTTCTACATGGCTATCTCGCTGCTGCTCAACAGCGGCCAGAACAGCATCAGCGCCGAAGAGCTGGAAGACCTGTGCACCGTCATGGCCCAGCGCCTGTCGATCCTTCACGGGCTGAATGCCCCGGAGTTCTTCGACAAGAGCCTTTTCCGACATTTCATCCAGACGTTGCTGGAGCAAGATGTACTGCGCCGCGACGAGGCCGGCAAGCTGAGCTATCACCCGCTGCTGGGTGAACTGGCCGAAGGCGCGGCCAAGCGCGTGTTGCCGGCGGATATTCGCCTGTCAATTCGCCAGGTGGCCCTGCATCGCAGTGAAGACGCAGCGGACAAGCCCGTCGTACCCGAAGAAACACACTAGAGTGACCGAGGCGCCAGGGTGTTTCTGGCGCCGCTGACAAGGAGCTGTACCATGAAAAAAATCATCCTCCTGGGCCTGACCGCCCTGCTGGGAGCCTGCCAGACCATGAGCCCCACGCCCACCAAAGCCAGCCTCGACGGCGAAGTGTTCTACCTGCAACGCATCGCACTGCCGCCCGCCGCCACCTTGAGTGTGACCCTGCAAGACGTGTCCTTGATGGACGCCCCGGCCGTGACCCTGGCCGAGCAGAAAGGCCCGGTGAAAGGCCAGGTGCCGCTGCCCTTCCACCTGAGCTACGACCCCGCCCAGGTCAAGCCTGGCCACAGCTACTCGGTCAGCGCTCGCATCGAACTGGATGGCAAGCTACTGTTCATTACCACCGAACGGCACTCCGTGCAGTTGAACGGCCAGGATCCACAACCGCTGCGCGTACGCGTGGATGCGGTTGCACACTGATTAAAAAATCGAACATAAGGAAGCGCCCATGCTCCGTAACTCCCTTCGCCTCACTGCCCTGTGCGCCGGCCTGCTGCTCGGCGCCAACGCCATGGCCTTGTCCCTCGGCAGCCTGTCCCAAGGGGACGCTGCCGGCGGCCTCAAGGATGCACTGACCCAAGGCGCGCAGATTGCCGTCAAACAACTGGGCGTGCCCGGCGGTTTCAGCAACAACCCCGAAGTGAAAATCGGCCTGCCGGGCAAGCTGGGCAAAGTCGCCGACAAGTTGAAGATGTTTGGCATGGGTGACCAGGTCAACCAACTGGAAGCCAGCATGAACAAGGCGGCCGAATCTGCCGTGACCCAGGCTCAGCCGATCCTGGTAAACGCAGTGAAGAACATGAGCGTGACCGATGCCAAGGGCATCCTCAGCGGTGGCCAGGACTCCGCCACCCAGTACCTGAACAAAAGCAGCCGTGACGAGATCCGGGCCAAGTTCCTGCCGATCGTTAAAGCGGCCACCGACAAGGTCGGCGTGGCCCAGCAGTACAACGCCCTAGCGGGCAAGGCGGCGACCTTTGGCGCGATTGATGCCAAGAGTGCCAACGTCGAAAGCTACGTGACCGAGCAGGCGCTGGACGGGCTGTTCAAGATGATTGCGCAGCAGGAAGAGACCATTCGCAAGAACCCGGCGGCCGCGGCGACCAGTTTGGCGAAAAAAGTGTTTGGCAGCTTGTAAGCCAACAGGATCGCCCCTCTGCCCGGGGCGATCCCTTTTTCTGTGGTTATGCGTTGCCTGCGGGGGAAAACGACTGCATCGAAACCATCCCAAACGTAATTGTTCCTGTCTGGTTTTCAGAACTTGTTGAACAGGTTTTCGGAGGGCAAGCCCATGGTGGCGGGCATTCGGGCTCTGCCGGCTTTGTCTCGCACGGCTTTGGCTTCGAGCACTCGGGCTCTGGCTCCGGTTTAGGAGGGCGGGCAAACATACGCATGATGGAACTAATACACATAGGGCAATCCTTCAATCCATTTAGACGTCTTCACTTACCGGCTGCAGCAATCGCCGTAACCGGTAAATCAATACCTGCGATCAGGTAGTCCCTAAGTGGAAGGAACGTCCGAAAACGTTCCCTGCTCCGCGTTGGAATATGAAGGCTGCCCGCCTTACGCCACATCCTTCCTGATCCTGAACCAGGCCGCGTACAGGGCCGGCAGGAACAACAGCGTCAACGCCGTCGCTACAATCAAGCCGCCCATGATCGCCACGGCCATTGGCCCGAAGAACACGCTGCGAGACAGCGGGATCATCGCCAATACGGCGGCCAGGGCGGTCAATACGATCGGCCGGAAGCGTCGCACCGTCGCCTCGATAATTGCCTGCCAGGGAGCCAGGCCGGCCTTGATGTCCTGTTCAATCTGGTCCACCAGGATCACCGAGTTGCGCATGATCATCCCCGACAGCGCGATGGTCCCCAACATCGCCACGAACCCAAAGGGTTGGCGGAACACCAGCAGGAACAGCGTCACCCCGATCAACCCCAACGGCGCTGTGAGAAACACCATCGCAGTGCGTGAGAAGCTGCGCAGTTGCAGCATCAGCAAGGTCAACACCACCACGATAAACAGCGGCACGCCAGCCTTGACCGAGTTCTGCCCACGGGCGGAATCCTCCACCGTGCCGCCAACTTCCAGCAGGTAACCGTCCGGCAGTTCGGCGCGAACGCCTTCCAGCGTTGGCAGGATCTGCTGCACCAGGGTTGCCGGTTGCTCCTTGCCGTAGATATCGGCGCGGATGGTCACCGTCGGCAGACGGTTGCGGTGCCAGATGATGCCTTCCTCAAAGCCGTATTCCAGGGTCGCGATCTGCGACAGCGCAACGCTCTTGCCGTTGTCGGTCGGCACCGCCAGGCTTGGCAGCAGCGACAGTTCAGTACGCTCGTGAACGGTGCCGCGCAGCAGGATTTCGATCAACTCGTTATCTTCGCGGTACTGGCTGACGCTGGAACCTGTAAGGGAACTCTGGAGGAATTTCGACAGGTTGGCGGTGCTCACGCCGAGGGCGCGGGCGCGGTCCTGGTCGACGTTGAGGTAGACGATCTTGCTCGGTTCTTCCCAGTCCAGGTGGACGTTGACCACGTGGGTATTTTCGCGAACCTTGGCCGCCACTTTCCGCGCCAGGGCCCGGACTTCTTCGATGTGCTCGCCCGTCACCCGAAACTGTACGGGGTAACCAACGGGTGGGCCGTTTTCAAGACGCGTGACCCGCGAGCGCAGGTCCGGGAACTGTTCGTTGAGGGTCTCGATCAGCCAGGTGCGCAGGCTTTCGCGCTCCTCGATGGTTTTGGCCAATACCACAAATTGGGCGAAGCTGGCGGCCGGCAGTTGCTGGTCCAGCGGCAGGTAGAAACGTGGCGAACCTGTACCGACATAGGCCACGTAATTTTCTATACCTGCATGTTCCTTGAGCAACGCTTCAAGGCGTTTGACCTGGTCAGCCGTATTGCTCAGCGAAGCGCCTTCAGCCAGTTTCAGGTCGACCATCAACTCCAGTCGCCCGGAAGCCGGGAAGAACTGCTGGGGCACAAAGCGAAACAGCACCACCGAGCCGATAAACAACAGCAAGGTCAGGACGATCACCGTCTTGCGGCGACGCACGCACCACTCCACCAGGCGCCTTACGCGCTGATAGAACGGCGTGCCGTAGGGATCCGGCCCGTCGGTGCCATGCTTGGCCGCATGAATCTTCGCCAGGTCCGGCAGGAGTTTTTCCCCCAGATATGGCACGAACACCACGGCGGCGACCCACGAAGCCAGCAGTGCGATGGTCACTACCTGGAAGATCGAACGGGTGTATTCACCGGTGCTCGACTGTGCGGTGGCAATCGGCAGGAAACCCGCCGCGGTGATCAGCGTCCCGGTGAGCATCGGGAAGGCGGTACTGGTCCAGGCGAAACTCGCGGCCTTAAGGCGGTCGTACCCTTGCTCCATTTTGATCGCCATCATTTCCACGGCGATGATCGCGTCGTCCACCAGCAAACCCAGTGCGAGCACCAACGCGCCGAGGGAGATTTTGTGCAGGCCGATGCCGAGGTAATACATGGTGGCAAAGGTCATGGCCAACACCAGCGGAATCGCCAGGGCGACCACCATGCCGGTGCGCACCCCCAAGGAGAAGAAGCTCACCAACAACACAATCGCCAGGGCTTCCGCCAGCACTTGGACGAATTCGCCGACACTGGTTTTTACCGCTGCCGGCTGGTCCGACACCTTGCGCAGTTCCATGCCCGCAGGAAGGTTCTTCTGCAAGCGTGCGAATTCGCTTTCCAGGGCCTTGCCCAACACCAGAATGTCGCCACCATCACGCATGGCCACGGCCAGGCCAATGGCATCGTCGCCCATGTAACGCATGCGCGGTGCCGGTGGATCGTTGAAGCCGCGATGAATCTCGGCCACGTCGCCGATACGGAACGTGCGATCGCCGACGCGGATCGGGAAGTCGCGAATCTCTTTAACGGTCTTGAAGTTGCCGGAAACCCTTAGCTGCACACGCTCGCTCGGGGTTTCAAAGAAGCCGGCGGTCGACACTGCGTTCTGCTCTTGCAGCGCCTGTTGAGCGGCGGCCAGCGGCAAGCCGAGGGTGGCGAGCTTGAGGTTGGACAGCTCGATCCAGATCTTCTCGTCCTGCAAACCCAACAGTTCGACCTTGCCGACATCCGGCACCCGCTGCAGCTGAATCTGGATCCGGTCGGCGTAGTCCTTGAGCACGGCATAGTCGAAGCCGTCGCCGGTCAGGGCGTAGATATTGCCGAAAGTGGTGCCGAATTCATCGTTGAAAAACGGGCCCTGGATATCCGGCGGCAAGGTCTGGCGAATATCGCTGATCTTCTTGCGCACCTGGTACCAGAGGTCCGGGATCTGCGCGGAATGCATCGAGTCCCGGGCCATGAAGGTGACCTGGGATTCACCGGGGCGCGAGAAGGAAACGATGCGCTCGTAGTCGCCGGTCTCCATCAGTTTCTTTTCAATACGCTCGGTGACCTGGCGCGAGACCTCCTGGGCGGTCGCCCCCGGCCAATTGGTCTTGATGACCATGGCCTTGAAGGTAAACGGCGGGTCTTCGCTTTGTCCCAGCTTGGTGTAGGAAAGAGTGCCAACCACCGCCAGCAGGATCATCAGGAACAGTACGATCTGGCGATTACGCAACGCCCATTCGGAAAGATTGAAACCCATCGGGGACTACTCCTTGGCCGCCAGACTTACCACTCGGTTGGAGCGATCCACCGGGCGCACTTGCTGGCCCTCATGGAGTACATGCACACCGGCTGCGATCACCCAGTCTGTTGCGCTCAAGCCTTCCAGCACCGGCACGGTCTTCTCGCCAAAGGCACCGATGCGCACCGGTGTGCGCTTGAGGGTGTTGTCGGGCTGTACCACCCAGACGTAGGACGCCCCGTTCTCCGCGCTGAGGGCAGACAGTGGCACCGCCAAAGGAATCACGCCGTCGGCCTGTATGAATACGCGAGCGCTCTGCCCCAGTTCAGCAGGCACCTTGCCGCCGGTAAACGCGACACGGGCAGCGAAGGTTCGCGACTTTGGGTCGGCGGCGGGCGACAGTTCGCGGATGCGACCGTTGAAGCGCTGGTCGGGCTGGCTCCATAACTCCACGGACACCGGCTGGCCAATCTTGAAGCGCCCGAAGCTTTGCTCCGGCAGGCTGATCAGCACCTCCCGCTCACCATCGGTGGCCAGGGTAAACACGGTCTGGCCGGCAGACACCACCTGGCCGACTTCCACCGCACGCTTGGCGACCACGCCATCCTGGGGCGCGCGCAGTACGGCGTAACCGGCCTGGTTATTGGCCACGTCGAATTCGGCCTTGATCTGCTTGAGGCGGGCTTCACCTGAGCGGTAGAGATTTTCGGAATTGTCGTACTGGGAACGGCTGACCATCTGACGGTCCATCAGGGTCTTGTAACGATCACGCTCGGCGCGCACCAGGCTCAGGTTGGCCTCGGCGGCGGCGACCTGGGCGCGGGTGGCTTCGAGTTGCAGGCGTACGTCCTGGGGATCGAGTTCTGCCAGGGGCTGATTGGCCTTGACGCGCTCGCCCTCCTCCACCAGTCGTCGGCTGACTTTACCGCCGATGCGAAAGGCCAGGTCGGGTTCATAACGGGCGCGCACTTCGCCCGGGTAGCTGTCAGAAGCCTGCGCCGAAGGCTCTGGCTGAACCACCATGGCCGGGCGGATGGTAGTTTGTGCGGCTTCTTCATGGCCACAGGCAGCCAACAGGAATAACAAGCTGGCAGGCAACGCGAGTGGCAGGAAATAGCTGCGCATGCTGAAGGACCTTTCGCTAATGGAGCTAGGAATAATTATACTGGCCAGTATGTTATTAATACCAAACTCACCAGTCCAGTAATAAAGTGAAAATGTCTGACAATCCTGTAAACACCAATAGCCCCGGGCGTCCCAAGGACATGGCAAAACGCCAGGCGATCCTTGATGCGGCGAAGATTCTGTTTTTGAGTAATGGGTATGCCAGTACCAGCATGGATGCCGTGGCAGTGGAGGCCGGGGTGTCGAAGCTGACGGTGTACAGCCATTTCACCGACAAGGAGACCCTGTTCTCGGCGGCGGTGGTCGCCAAGTGCGAAGAGCAGCTACCGGTGATGTATTTCGAGTTGCCCGAAGGTATGCCGGTGGAGAAGGTGCTGCTCACTATCGCTCGCGGGTTTCATGTGTTGATCAATAGCGAGGAGTCGGTGAACTTGCATCGGTTGATGATGACTTCCGGGAGTCAGGATCCGAAGTTGTCGCAGATCTTTTTCGAGGCTGGGCCGATGCGTATGTTGCAGGGGATGGAGCGGCTCCTCGGTAAGATCGACCAGAGTGGCGCACTGCGTATTGCCAAACCTTTCACCGCTGCGGAGCACTTTTTTTGCTTGCTCAAGGGCACGGCGAATTTTTGTTTGCTGTATGGGTGCGGGGGGCAATTGAGCGCTGAGGCGGCCGAGGAGCATGTGCAGGAGGTTGTGGGATTGTTTATGCGGGCTTATCGGGCTTGATGCGCTTTTATAAGGCGGGTTGAACCGGGTACACATATCCGTGTTTTTATCCCGCGGCGCAGCAATCGCAGTTAAACCTTTCCCCCACCCCACAGGTCTCTGAGATACACCCCCAGAGCCCCTAGCATGGCCAAATCCCGCAATTTCGCCAAAGACTGGTTCACCGCCAAAAACTGGAACCCATTCGCCTTTCAGAAACAGGTATGGAAGGCCGTCAAGGAAGGCCAATCAGGACTGCTCCACGCCAGCACCGGCGCCGGGAAAACCTACGCACTGTGGTTCGCCGCCCTCAACCGCTTCGCCATCACCGAAGACACTCCCCGCAAACGCAAAGCCCCAGCCGAACCGCTGACAGTCCTGTGGATCACCCCAATGCGTGCCCTGGCCGCAGACACCGCCCGCGCCCTTGAAGCCCCGCTGGAACCCCTGAACATCCACTGGACCGTCGGCCTGCGCACCGGCGACACCAGCAGCAGCGAGCGCGCCCGCCAGAGCCGCCGCCTGCCCACCACCCTGATCACCACCCCGGAAAGCCTCACGCTGATGCTGGCCCGTGCCGACAGCCAAACCAGCCTGTCAAAGCTGCGCATGGTGGTCGTGGATGAATGGCACGAACTGATCGGCAACAAACGCGGCGTACAACTGCAACTGGCCCTCGCCCGCCTGCGACAATGGCATCCAGAGCTGATTGTGTGGGGCATTTCCGCAACCCTGGGTAATCAGGCCCACGCGCTGGAGGTGTTGATCCCACAGGGTGGCGGGATCAACGTGCAGGGTCAAACGACCAAGAAATTACTGGTGGACACCCTGTTGCCCCCGGTTATCGAGCGTTTCCCATGGGCCGGCCATATCGGCCTGAAAATGCTCCCGCAGGTGGTGGCCGAGGTGGATGCCAGCAGCAGTTGCCTGGTGTTTACCAATACACGGGCACAATCGGAAATCTGGTACCAGGCCTTGCTCGATGCTCGTCCCGACTGGGCCGGGTTGATTGCCTTGCACCACGGCTCGCTGTCCCGGGAAACCCGGGATTGGGTGGAACGCGCCCTGAAGGAGGGGCAACTGAAGGCCGTGGTGTGTACGTCGAGCCTCGACTTGGGGGTGGATTTCCTGCCGGTGGAACGGGTACTGCAGATTGGCTCGGCCAAGGGCGTGGCGCGTCTGATGCAGCGCGCCGGGCGTTCCGGCCATGCGCCGGGCAGGCCGTCGCGGGTCACGCTGGTGCCGACCCACAGCCTGGAGCTGGTGGAAGCCGCTGCCGCACAAGACGCCATCGCTGAACGGCGTATCGAGGCCCGGCAGTCGCCCCACAAGCCATTGGATGTGCTGGTGCAGCATCTGGTGAGCATGGCGCTGGGCGGCGGCTTTGTGCCTGATGAGTTGCTGGAGGAAGTTCGTAGCGCCTGGGCCTACCGTGACCTGAGCGACGCAGATTGGGCCTGGGCCCTGGGTTTTGTGCGCTATGGCGGTCTGTCGCTGACGGCCTACCCGGATTACCGCCGGGTCGAGCCGGACGAGCATGGCGTCTGGCGCGTGCCCGATGCACGGCTGGCGCGGCGCCATCGCATGAGCGTGGGGACGATCGTCAGCGACGCCAGCATCCAGCTGAAATTCTGGAGCAAGGGCGGCGGTGGCAAGACTCTGGGCAGTGTCGAGGAAGGCTTTATTGCACGGCTCAAACCGGGGGATGGTTTTCTGTTCGCCGGGCGCCTGCTGGAGTTGGTGCGGGTGGAAAACATGACCGCTTATGTTCGGCGCAGTACCGCGAAAAAGGCTGCCGTACCGCGCTGGAACGGCGGGCGCATGCCACTTTCCAACGAGCTGGCCCAAGCGGTGGTCGAGCGCTTTGATGCCGCCGCCCACGGTCAATTCCTCGGGCCGGAGATGCAGGCAGTGCAACCGTTGCTGAACACCCAGTTGCGCTGGTCCGGGCTGCCGACCCGCGAGCATTTGCTGGCCGAGGCCCTCAAGTCACGGGAAGGCTGGCACCTGTTTCTGTATCCGTTCGCCGGGCGCCAAGTGCATCTGGGGCTGGCGAGCCTACTGGCCTGGCGGGTTAGCCGGCAGCAGGCGGTGACATTCTCGATTGCGGTGAATGACTACGGGCTGGAACTGCTGAGCGCGACCGAGGTGGATTGGCCTGAGTTATTAAGCGAGGAGTTGCTGAGTGCGGATCATCTGCTGGATGACGTGATAGCGAGCCTGAACGCCGGTGAGCTGGCCCTGCGGCGCTTTCGCGAAATCGCGCGGATCGCCGGGCTGGTGTTTGCCGGCTATCCCGGTGCGCCGAAAAGCACGCGTCAGGTTCAGGCTTCCAGCGGTTTGTTTTTTGAAGTGTTCAAGCAATATGACCCGCACAACCTGTTACTGACCCAGGCCGGGGAAGAAGTCCTGCGGGAAGAGTTGGATATTCGTCGGCTGGAAGAGACATTGCGTCACTTGTCGGAATTGAAACTGGACCTGCATCGAATCAAACGACCTACGCCACTGGCCTTTCCGCTGCTGGTGGAGCGCTTTCGGGAAAGCCTGAGCTCGGAAAAACTCTCGGAACGGATTGCGCGGATGGTCAAGGATCTGGAAAAAGTCGCCGATAACGGGAAGCCCTGATGCCCGCTCATTACCCGATACATCTGGCAAAGGAGGAGCTGTGGTTGCTGGCGGACAAGGCCGTGTACTGGCCAGTCAAGCGCTGCCTGCTGATCGCCGATGCACATTTTGGCAAGGCGTCGGCCTATCGCAGCCTGGGCCAGCCGGTGCCCCAGGGCACGACGACGGACAACCTTCAGCGCCTGGACCGGCTGCTGGCGGCCTTCCCATGCTCGCAGGTGATCTTTCTCGGCGACTTTCTCCACGGGCCCGGCTCCCACGCCAGCGGCACCCTGAACGCTCTGAGAGCCTGGCGCGAGCGCCATCCAGCTCTAGCGCTCACACTGATTCGCGGCAACCACGACAAGCGCGCTGGCGACCCACCGGTTGATCTGAACATTGAGGTGGTGACCGAACCCCTGCTGATGGGCCCGTTTGCGTTGCAGCACGAGCCCGACGCCCATGCCAGCCACCATGTTTTAGCGGGGCACGTGCATCCAGTGTATCGCCTGCGGGGCAAAGGCCGGCAAAGCTTGCGCCTGCCGTGCTTTCGCCTCGGCACTCAAGTCAGCCTGTTACCTGCCTTCGGCGCGTTTACCGGTGGGTATCCAGTGACGCAGGATGAAGAGAGCCGGATCTTTGTGATCGGAGACCATGAAGTATGGCCAGTGCGCTGAGCAACTGACCATTGGCGACAAATGCGGGAAATCAGGCCACAGGGGCGGGAGGCGGTTCGTCAGGGAGAGTGGGTTCACCAGGCTCTTCAGGCTGGTTGGGCCAGGGATCATCCGGGCCGGGCTGGCCTGGAATGCCGCCTGCGGCGGGATCGGCCATCAAAGACCAGGCCATGACACCAATCTGGTTGGGTTCAAGCCGGGCGAGTTCTGCGCTGATTCGCGGATCGAGCTTCATAGGGGACTCCTCAAGCGTGGCCCGGCGCGTTGTGCACGCGTCGGGGCAGTACACTCAATAGAGTGCATGCCCGCTTACAAATTCCCTAAGCCTGTAAGACGATTCGATCAGGTGCGTGGGAGAGTGACGCCGCGCTGGCCCTGATACTTGCCGCCACGGTCCTTATAGGACACTTCGCACTCTTCGTCGGATTCAAAGAACAGCATCTGTGCCACCCCTTCATTGGCATAGATTTTTGCCGGCAAAGTGGTGGTGTTGGAGAACTCCAGGGTAACGTGCCCTTCCCATTCCGGCTCCAGCGGCGTCACGTTGACGATGATGCCGCAACGCGCGTAGGTGCTTTTGCCCAGGCAGATAGTCAGGACGTTACGCGGGATACGGAAGAACTCGACAGTGCGCGCCAGGGCAAAGGAGTTTGGCGGGATGATGCAGACGTCGCTCTTGACGTCGACGAAGCTTTTTTCGTCGAAGTTTTTTGGATCGACGGTCGCCGAGTTGATGTTGGTGAACACCTTGAACTCATCGGCGCAGCGTACATCGTAGCCGTAGCTGGAAACCCCGAACGAAATCAGCCGCTCAGCACCTTCGCCACGCATCTGGCGCTCCACGAAGGGCTCGATCATGCCGTGCTCTTGCGCCATGCGGCGAATCCACTTGTCCGATTTGATGCTCATGGCGGGTGTCCTGAATAGCGAGGTGAAAAAATTCTGTTGGGCATCTTACCGGGGCTGGCTCCGTGGTTCAAAGGGCCGGCTGTTTTTCTTGCTGCCGCGCCGTCCCTGCTGGGCGGGACGCACCTTCAATTGCGGGGTATTGGTGCGGTATCAGGCTGCCGCCAGTCACGAAAATAGAGAAACCTTCGGAAATACCATTGGCACGTTCCTGAAAAAGGGTTAAGGTGGCGCCACTGTGCTGCTTGTGTCACTGAGAATCTCTACACGATATGTTGAATTTCGATCCAACCATCTCCAAGAATTTTTCCTGCTCTTTGCACTCAGTCTCGGCCAGGGCTTTTCCTGAGTCGCAGTTAACTTTGTCCAAGGAGATACACCATGTCTAATCGCCAAACTGGTACCGTTAAGTGGTTCAACGATGAAAAAGGCTTCGGCTTCATCACTCCACAATCCGGTGACGACCTGTTCGTTCACTTCAAAGCTATCCAATCCGACGGCTTCAAAAGCCTGAAAGAAGGCCAACAGGTCTCTTTCATCGCTACCCGCGGTCAGAAAGGCATGCAAGCTGAAGAAGTTCAAGTTATCTAACTTGTACTGATTTAGTCGAAAAGCCCCGCCCTTAAAAGCGGGGCTTTTTTGTGCCTGGGATTCGCCAATCACACGATGTAATTCCATGCA